>NZ_RZOL01000263.1:0-8539 GCF_004022985.1 Mesorhizobium sp. M7A.F.Ca.ET.027.02.1.1
GGAATGAACTCGCCGGGTGGCACCAGCCGGCCGTTGCGGGCGGCGAGCCTGGCCAACACTTCGACATGGCGGCTTTCCAGCCAGGGACGGCCCAGCCGATGGATTTCCTGGCCAAACAGCTTCAGCCTTCCGTCTTCCATGGCATCGACCGTATCGGCGACGACGCGCGCCGCGTTGAGGCCACCCGAACCCGATGCCGTATCGGTGGAGAAGACGGCAAATCGGTTCCGCCCGGCGGCCTTGGCCGCGTAGCAGGCGTCGTCGGCGCAGGCCAGCGCGTCGGCCACCGTCGTGTTGGCGTCATCGACGAAAGCGATGCCGATTGAGGCCGCCAGCTTGCGCGACGTGGCCGTCGATCCTAGTTCGGCATCGCGAACCGCGGCAAGTACCGCGTCGGCCAGCATCCCGGCCTGCGCCGTATCGCAATTGGGCATCAGCAGCGCGAACTCGTCACCGCCCAGGCGCGCGGCATGCGCCGTCGGGGGAAGGCAGCCCAGAATGCCTAGGGCAACGCTTTTCAGTGCCAGGTCGCCGGCCGCGTGGCCGGCAAAATCGTTGAGCGCCTTGAAGTAGTCGAGATCGACGTAGAACACGGAAAGCGGCAGCAACTGCGGGGCCGCGATGTGATCGGCCAGCAGCCGGTCGAACGCGGCGCGGTTCAAGAGACCGGTGAGCGCGTCATGGCGGGCCGCATAGGCAAGCTCCTGCTCGCGCTGCTTGTCTTCGGTGATGTCGCGCACCGTGCCCAGGATCTGCCCCGCCAGCCGGCGGTCCGGGATTTGCGGGTCGGCGATGAAACGCAGCAGGGATTCTATGTGCCGGACCTCTCCGTCGCGCCGGACGATGCGGTATTGCACGGCGGTGACCTTGTCCGTTTCGAGCGGCACCAGATGCGCGCGCGACGCGGCCTCCTTATCATCCGGATGCAGATAGCCGAACCAGTGGTCGCGCTCGACTTCGGCGGTGTCGGAGACAAGCCCGAAAATCTCCCTGGTGCGTTCGTCCCAATAGCTTTTGCCGGTGGCGAGGTCGTGGTGCCAGATGCCGGTACCGCTGGCGGCAAGCGCCAGGCGGAAGCGCACATTGACCTGCTCGAGTTCGGCTTCGGCCGCCTTCTGCTTGGAGATGTCGGTCTGCACACCCATCAGCCTGAGCGGCTTTCCCATCGCGTCGCGCTCGACGGCGCCGCCGCGATCGAGCACCCACACCCAGTGTCCCTGCTTGTGCTTCAGCCGCAATTCGGTCTCGATGGCGTCGGTCAGGCCGGCAATGTGGCGGTCGCCGCTGGCCAGCGCCCGCTCGCGGTCGTCGGGATGGGTCAGTTGCAGCCACAGGTCGCTGGTGTTGGCAAGTTCGCTCTCATCGTAGCCCAGCATCCGCGCCCAGGTCGCGGAATAGAAGCAGTCGCCGGTTACAAGATCCCAGTCCCAGACACCAAGATGGGCGCGCTCCAGGGCCTTGGCCCAGAACGTTCCATTGCGACTTTTCTTGCCCTGACGCGCCATCGTCTGCTTCGCCTGCTCCACCGCAGGGCAATCTGCGGCAAAACCAGAGAAGAAACAGTTACCGCGGCGATGGCGGGCTGCTTTGTTGGCTCCTCACCTGCCGCCTCTGCTCTTCGATTGGCCGGCAAGAACCGGAGTTTCGCATCGGCCGGATGTTCCTAGTCATGGCTCCAGGTCATCGCCAATCCGATGATCCCGGATCATCGGCGGCGCCGATGATCACGTTGCACAGACAAGAGGACCTCCCAATGACCAAGCAAGAAGACAACAAGGCCGTCGTCGTCAGATGGTTCACCGACTTCAGGGGTGAAAGCTGCGACCTGTCCGTCGTCGACGACATCGCGGCACCCGACATGCTGCTGAAATACTCGCTGCACGAGCCGCGCCGCGGCCGCGACGACATCAAGGCCTTCATGAGCGGCTTCCGCGCCGCCTTCCCGGACCTCAACTTCTGGGCCACCGCCGACCTGATTGCCGAAGGCGACTATGTCGTCGGCCAGTGGGAGGGCGGCGGCACGCATACCGGTCCGGCCTTCGGCGACTTCCTCGCCGGTTCGCTGCCGGCCGCCACCAGCCGCACCATGCGCTTCACCGGCACCACGGTGCTGAAGGTGGTCGACGGCAGGATCGTCGAGGAGATCGGCCTCGATGACGGCGTCGCCGCCCTCACCCAGCTCGGTCTGATCAAGGCCGCCTGAGCCGATCAGGCAAAACGATCGTTCGGGCCAGGCGGCGTCAATGCCGCCTGGCCTCATTGCTTACTGGCTCGGCGCCATTGCGTGCTCGCATGACACTTTCGGGTTCATGTCGGCGAACGTACCTGTCGGGTTGCCTTTCCAGGCCCAGACATGCAGTTCGTAGAATTCACCCAGCCCATAGCGGTTGGGGGCGCTGTTGAAGTTGAACAAATGGCCGTCCAACGATGCCGGTCCTTTCGAAGTGATGTACTCGACCGCCACCAGCTTCAGCGCGCCATCGGCCAACGGCTCGTACATCACGGCTTCGGGACGGGCGATGTCGATCTTGTCGTCGTTCAGATACCGGCCGTTGACATAGTGAATGCCCATGGCGCCGCCGGTGATGCCGCTGGCACAGGGAATAGGCGAATAGCCCTCTGATACCGCTGTCTTGACGTCGATGAACCGGCTGTTGGCAGCCCGCACCTTGTCGGCCAGCGGGTTAGAGCCGGAGGCAGCTTCAGCCGGCTCCTGATGCGCCTGCGCAAGGGTAGTCCAGATTGCCAGCATGGTCCCCGCCATAAGAAGTCCGCTGCGAAAGTTTGATGTCATCTTCATTCCATTCTTCTTGAAAAAGCACAGCTGGCCGGCCGCCGAAAATACGGAGGCCCGGCAGGCAAGCGCTGTGGCTGTTGTTGCTTGGATATCCCGAAATCGATGCGACTACCGGGAAGGATCATCCCTTCGGCAGATATGGGATCGTTCCGGCCAGATCGGTGTTGTCAATCATCTGGAAACGGCTGTCGCTGCCGCCCTGACGGGCCGACACGAAGGGCGCGTAGGCAGGGTCGGTGGTGAAGGCGCGCGCCGCCGCTTCCGACGGGAACGCCATCAGCGCGATCAGCGTGGTATCGAGCGGCTTGCCTTCGAGGGTCTTCACATTGCCGCTGCGCGACAGATATCTGCCGCCATGTTTGTGGACGAGGTCGTGCACCGAGGCGGCATAGGCCGGCACCCACTGCGCGTCGTTTATCTTGATGTCTGCGATAACGTAGGCGGTCATGGTAGTCTCCTGGTTGCGGTGCACAGGGGTATCCCGTGCAACCGGCCAAAGGGCTCGCATGGCAAGGCACCCGCCAACCAGTCCGCGATCTGTACCGGGGCAGTACAGTTTCCGTACTGGCCGCTTCATCCAGGAAGGCCTAATATTCGGTCAGGTTTGAGGGAGAGGCACCAATCATGAGCCAGCACGGATACAAACAATTCTGCCCGCTATCGATGGCCGCCGAGGTGCTGTGCACCCGCTGGACGATGGTGCTGATGCGTGAACTGGTGGCCGGCTCGACCCGCTTCAACGACCTGCGCCGCGGCGTTCCCAAAATGTCGCCGACCCTTCTGTCGCAACGGCTGAAGGAACTTGAGATCGCCGGGATCGTCGAGCGCAAGGAAGTGCCGGGCGAAAAAGGAATCTTCGAATATCGGCTGACGGAAGCCGGCCGGGATTTGCGCCCGGTCGTCGAGGCAATGGGCTTCTGGGGGCAGAAATGGGTCGAGTCCCGGCTGTCGCTGAAGAACCTCGATCCGTCGTTGCTGATGTGGGACATGCGGCGCAATCTAAACCCCTCGCCGCTGCCTGAAGGGCGCACGGTGATACAATTCCTGTATCCGGATCTCCCGGCGTCCAAACGGTCGTGGTGGCTGATCGTCGAGAAGCACGGTGAGGTCGATCTGTGCTGGTACGATCCGGGCTTCGATGTCGACCTCTACGTCTCGACCGACCTGCACACGATTACGGCGATCTGGATGGGAGTGCTGACCGTCGAGAAGGCCGGCGCCAGGGTTGCCCTGACTGGTGACCAGGCCATCGGCAGGAAGATGCAGACCTGGCTCGGCCTCAGCCCGTTCGCGGTGGAACCCAAGCGCGCGGCTTAGCAGGGCCGAGGGCGCTTGGCAGGAAACGGGTGGCGAGACCGGCTTTTGACGGCTTCAATGCCGGCCATGTTCATCACCTTGGCGAAAAATCTGAAATCCGCGCCGCTGCAAGTCGCCGACGATCCGCGCTGGGCGCGTATCGTTGCGCGCGACAAGTCGGCCGACGGCGCATTCTGGTATTCGGTGGCAACGACCGGCGTCTATTGCCGGCCTTCCTGCCCGTCTCGGCGCGCCAATCCGAAAAATGTGCAATTGCACGACACCCTGGACCAGGCACGAGCGACTGGTTTTCGCCCGTGCCGGCGCTGCGACCCGGATGGCCCGTCGCTCGAGGCCGGCAACGCGGCGATGGTCGCCGCTGCCTGCCGCAGGATCGAGCAGAGCCAGGAAGAACCGTCGCTCGCTGAGCTGGCTGATGCCGCCGGCCGCAGCGCCGGTTATTTCCATCGTATCTTCAAGGCGGCCACCGGGCTGACACCGAAGGACTATGCCGCCGCGCACCGCGCCGCCAGGGTTCGTCAGGGCCTGGAAGACGGCGCCAGCGTCACGACGGCGATCTACGATGCCGGCTTCAATTCGAGCGGACGTTTTTATGAGAAATCCACTGGCATGCTCGGCATGACGCCGACGCGCTATCGCGCCGGCGGCGCCGATGAAGAGATCCGCTTCGCCGTCGGCGAGACCTCGCTCGGCGCCATCCTGGTCGCGTCCAGTCAAAAGGGCGTCGCCTCGATCCTGCTCGGCGACGATCCTGATGCACTGGTGCGCGACCTCCAGGATCGTTTCCCCAGGGCACGGCTGATCGGCGGCGACAGCGACTACGAAGCACTGGTCGCCCGCGTCGTCGGTTTCGTCGAGGTTCCGGCGCTCGGTCTCGATTTGCCGCTCGACGTGCGCGGCACCGCCTTCCAGCAGCGTGTCTGGCAGGCTTTACAAGACATCCCCGTCGGCCGCACGGTTTCCTATACCGAGATCGCGCAGCGCATCGGCGCGCCGAAGGCAACCCGCGCCATCGCCGCCGCCTGCGCCGCCAACAGTCTTGCCGTCGCCATTCCCTGCCACCGCGTGATCCGCAGGGATGGCGCCCTGTCCGGCTACGCCTGGGGCGCTGAGCGCAAACGCGCACTGCTCGACCGCGAGGCGGACGGGTCGAACGCACCCGGCAGCGCTTACCGATCCGCGCGGAGATGACGGCCAAGCATGCGCGCGATGGCAAGACCTCATGACAGCGTCACCGATGGGACCGCCCGCACCACCGCCGCCGGCAATCGCGCCGAAGAGGCGAAATCCCAGGTCATGGCCGCCATCGGCGGGCTGGTCGATGAGGGTAGGGCTGAGTGGAACCACACCGCAACCGGCGAGATCGAGCTGCGGCTGCTGAGCGGTGAGGTGTTTGTGCTTAGCGAGATGTCGGTCACACGTGTGGCATGAGCATGCTTGGCCGAAGTGCGAATGATCAAAATCAGCGCTCTACGGCGCCCCCCTCTGTCCTGCCGGACATCTCCCCCACAAGGAGGGAGATTGGCAGTTCCGGCGCCGGCTCTCGTCCTGCAACGTTGGAGATTGGCGAAGGCGGTGATGACAGCCAATCTCCCCACCCGTGGGGGAGATGTCCGGCAGGACAGAGGGGGCGCCGTAGAGCGCTTACCCTGGGCGTCCTTCACCCCCGTACGCGGGCGATTTGAGTTTGAAAGCAAGCATCGGAGTGAGCACCGACCGGCGCACAGCTAGGGTTCGCGCACAGACAAAGGAGTAAACGCAATGAACCTCATGCAAACCCAAATGGCGCCACCGGCGAGCGTCCCCAATGCCTTCGACACCATAAGCTACGCCATCGGTGAATCCGCAATCGGCGACGTCCTGGCAGCGCGCAGCCAGATCGGCGTCTGCGCCATCCTGATCAGCTCGGATGCTGACACACTGGAGCAGGATCTCGCCAACCGCTTCCCCGGCAAGGTACTGGTCGAAGACGAGGCCGCTTTGCGCGACGATCTCGCCGCAATCGCGCGCTTCATCGAAATGCCTGGCGTCGGCCTCGACCTGCCGCTCGACCTGCGCCACGGCACGCCATTCCAGCAGCGTGTTTGGGCCGTGCTGCGCAGCATCCCGTGCGGCGCCACCATCACCTACACCGCGCTCGCCCGGCGTCTCGGCCAGCCGAACGGCGCCCGCGCCGTGGCGACCGCCTGTGCGGCCAACGCGATTGCGCTGGGCATTCCCTGTCACCGTGTTGTCCGCGCCGCCGGCACGCTGTCGGGCTACCGCTGGGGCGTCGAGCGCAAGCGCGCCCTGCTCTACAAGGAGGCTACGATATGAATGCCCATGCCAAGGTTGCCGCATCGGCGGTTGAAGCTGCTCAGACACGTGTTGCTGATTACGACTGGCCCGCCCTTGCCGCCGAACTGGACGGCTTCGGCTGCGCGGTGTTTGAAAAGCTGCTGTCGCCCGAAGAGTGCCGACAGATCGCCGACCTCTATCCCGAGGAGAAGCATTTCCGGAGCCACATCCATATGGCCAGGCACGGCTTCGGCAAGGGCGAGTACCGCTATTTCCGCTATCCCTTGCCCGACCTCCTGGGTGGCCTGCGCAGCGCGCTCTATCCCAGGCTGGCCGAGGTCGCCAATCGGTGGAACGAGCGCATGGGGCAGGCCATGCGCTATCCCACGACGCATGCCGCGTTTCTCGAGCAGTGCCATGCCGCCGGCCAGACACGGCCGACGCCGCTGCTGCTGCAATATGTGCCTGGCGACTTCAACTGCCTGCACCAGGATCTCTATGGCGATCTCGCCTTTCCGATGCAGGTGGCGATCCTGCTCTCCGAACCGGGCCGGGATTTCACAGGCGGCGAGTTCGCGCTGACCGAGCAGCGCCCGCGCATGCAGAGCCGAGTCGAAGTGGTGCCGCTGCGGCAGGGCGACGCCGTTGTGTTCGCCGTCCACAACCGGCCGGTGCAGGGCACCAAAGGCAACTACCGCGTCAATCTGCGCCACGGCGTCAGCCGGCTGCGCTCAGGCATGCGCCACACGGTAGGGATTATTTTCCACGATGCGAAGTGAGCAGGGAGAAGATGGAGGTTCCCCTCACCCCGCCGGTGCATAACGGCTGACCACCATGCCGCAGGCATAGGCCTTCGAGCCGAGCAGCCGCAGGTTCCTAAAACCGCCCTGATCAAAAATCCGGCGGCCCGCCCCCAGCACCGCCGGGTTGACGAACAGCTGGAACTCGTCGACCAGCCCGGCCGCGATCAGCGCTGACGCGAAACCGGCGCCGCCGAACACGGCAATGTCGCCACCCTCGCCCGTCTTCAGCGCGTTGACCTCGCGCGGCAGGTCGCCGCTGGCCACACTGGTGCGCTCCCAAGCCGGCTCCCAGGCCGATTGCTTGAGCTTGTTGCTGAGCACCACCTTGCGGGCGTCGACGATGCGCTGCGCAAAGGCGTAGAACGGATCGCGCGGAAATTTCCTCGCCGCATTGCCCCAATGGGTGAGATAGCCCTCCTGTGCCATCTTGCGGCTGAGCAGGATGGTATCGACGCCTGCGAAAACGGCGTTGAAGTCCTGCTTCAGCGCGTCGTCCCAGGCGCTGTCGTCGCCCCATTCCCAGAGCTGCCAGGGATGGTCCTCATTGGCGCCGACAAAGCCGTCGACCGACGTCTGCATCTGCAGGACCAGCTTTTTCACCGTCATTCTCCCCACGGCCATCGCAAAACAGTTTACATTTGCAACCATTGACGCAAGGCCAAAACGATGTCAATAGTAAAGTGATTTAAAAATGGAACCGTAGATGTCGACGCGCGAAAAATCCGGCTGCCCGATCAACCTGTCGCTCGAACTGATCGGCGACCGCTGGACGCTGCTCATCATCCGCGACATGGCCTTCGCCGGCAAAAGGCACTTTCGCGAATTCCTGCAATCCGACGAAGGCATCTCCTCGCGCACGCTGGCCGAGCGGCTGCAAACGCTTCAGGAGGAAGGCATCCTCACCAGAAGCGATGACCCGACGCATGGCTTGAGAACGGTCTACCGGCTGACCGAGGCAGGTATTGACCTCTTGCCGGTGCTGGCGACGCTCGGCGCCTGGGGCAGCAAGCACCGCAAGGCCGACGATAAGCTGGCCAGGATTGCCGGCGAATTGGCGGCGGGTGGCGAAGCAGCGCTGGAAAAGATGAAAGCGGCGCTGCGGGCCGAGCATATTGTCTAGGCGGTAGCGGTTCCGGGAGCAGTACCACTCTCTTCTGCAAAGTCGGCGCCGCCCCTCATTGCCCTGCCGGGCATTTCTCCCCGTAAACGGGGCGAAAGAAGCTGACCGCAACGCCGACGCCCTTCTCGCAACGTCGGTGATTGGCGAAACCGCCGATAGGAGTGCCCCTCGCCCCGTTCACGGGGAGAGGATGCCGGCAGGCAGGTGAGGGGCAGCGCTGCCGCC
>NZ_RZOL01000264.1:0-8509 GCF_004022985.1 Mesorhizobium sp. M7A.F.Ca.ET.027.02.1.1
GCCAGAGCCTGCGCCACCGGCGCGTGGATGTCGATGAGGGGGCGGGCGGTCTCAGGGGTCATCAGGGTCTCCAATCCGGAATGCGGCGCGTCCGTCGGGACACCAGGCAACATCGCGGCACTATGAATTCGCCGGTCTCATGCCACTTCCCTGGCATCCGGCACAAGAGCCAGCGCTTCCGCGAAGCTTGAGGCGGTGAACTCGGGAACGGCGTTGGCGCTTTCGATGGCAAGCGTCGCCCCGGCGATGCCTTCGCGCAGGGCCACCCGCAGCGGCAGTCCGCGCAGCAAGGCAGCGACCGTTGCGCCCGCCAGCGCATCACCGGCCCCGGTGACGTCAGCGACTTTTCGGGGATTGGGCGGCATGATCGAAAAGGCGCCTGTTTCATCGAACCCCAGCACGGGCGCGTCGCCTGCCGTGACCACGCCACTGACGAGGCCGCTGCATCGCAACCCGTCGACGACCTCGCGCTGCCTGGCATTCGCGGCGACGCCGGCCAGCACCATGGCCTCGCGCCGGTTCATGAAGACCAGCGAGAGCTCCTTCAGCACCGGTATCAGCCGCACCACCTTGGCCGGCGAGATGGCAATGGCGAAAACCGGCTTGCCCGCGGCGAGCGCGACCAGCCGTTCCAGCGCCGCCGTCGGCAGGTTGGCGTCGCAGAACACGGCATCGGCGGCCGCGATTGCTTCGCGCACCCTGGAGCGGCGAATCTGTTTGGGAAAGGCCAACTCATAGAGCGCCATGTCGGCGAAGCCGACGATCAGCTCGCCCTCGCTGTCGATCAGCGCCGTGTAACTCGGCGTCGTGCGGTCGAGGAAGACCGCCGACAGGTCGGTAATGCCTGTCTCGGCGATGGCTCGCGAAACGGTATCGGCAGCGGCATCGCCGCCGCGAACCGACATCAGCGACGCGGAGACGCCGCGCCGCACGGCGCTGCGCAAAGCATTGAAGACGCCGCCGCCGACATCCTCGCGCATTGTGCCCGGATTGGAGGCGGCAGGCACGTAAGCGCCGGACACCTGGCCGCGTCGGTCGATATGGGCGCCGCCTATGGCCAGTATTTTCGCGGATTTCAGCATGCCGGCGATATGACCTTTGTTATTCCAGCCGCACAAGCGCTAGGTGCGACGGAGCTTCGCATGCGAGGCGGCGATTCGGCAGGTCGAAACAACCGAGCCGTCTGGCCCAACGTGCGGTGCATTCCTGATCGAATCCCTGGACAAAAAAAGAACAAATCCGGATATTCCTTGTTTTTCAGTTATTTGACCCCTCTTGCCAAATGAGAACAAAAAAGGTACAAATAGGCAGGGATTACGGATTGTCCGGCCTTCATTGACGACCAAGGGGTGATGTATCATGGCTCAGAATTCTTTGCGGCTGGTAGAGGACAAGGCAGTGGACAAATCAAAGGCTCTGGATGCGGCGCTGTCGCAGATCGAGCGGGCTTTCGGCAAGGGCTCGATCATGCGGCTCGGCGCCAACGATCAGGTCGTCGAGATTGAAACGGTGCCGACCGGCTCGCTTGGCCTGGACATCGCGCTTGGCGTCGGTGGCCTGCCGCGCGGCCGCATCATCGAGATCTACGGGCCGGAAAGCTCGGGCAAGACGACGCTTGCCCTGCACACCGTTGCCGAAGCCCAGAAGAAGGGCGGCATCTGCGCTTTCGTCGATGCCGAGCACGCGCTTGACCCGGTCTATGCCCGCAAGCTTGGCGTCGATCTCGAAAACCTTCTGATCTCGCAGCCTGACACTGGGGAGCAGGCGCTGGAAATCTGCGACACGCTGGTGCGCTCCGGCGCCATCGACGTGCTGGTGGTCGATTCGGTCGCGGCGCTGACGCCACGCGCCGAAATTGAAGGCGAGATGGGCGATTCGCTGCCCGGCCTGCAGGCCCGCCTTATGAGCCAGGCGCTGCGCAAGCTGACCGCGTCGATTTCGCGCTCCAACACCATGGTCATCTTCATCAACCAGATCCGCATGAAGATCGGCGTCATGTTCGGCTCGCCTGAAACCACCACCGGCGGCAATGCGCTGAAATTCTACGCTTCGGTGCGCCTCGACATCCGCCGCATCGGCTCGATCAAAGACCGCGACGAGGTTGTCGGCAACCAGACCCGCGTCAAGGTGGTCAAGAACAAGCTGGCGCCGCCCTTCAAGGTGGTCGAATTCGACATCATGTTTGGTGAGGGCGTCTCCAAAACCGGCGAACTGGTCGATCTCGGGGTCAAGGCTGGTATTGTCGAGAAGTCTGGCGCCTGGTTTTCCTATAACTCGCAGCGTCTCGGCCAGGGCCGCGAAAATGCCAAGCTGTTCCTGCGTGACAATCCCGACACGGCACGCGAGATCGAGTTGTCGATCAGGCAGAATGCCGGGCTGATCGCCGAAAAATTCCTCGAGAATGGCGGCCCTGAGCGCGGCGATGATGACGGTTTCGAGGAAGAATCCGGCGCGATGTAACAGCTTCGTGCGCGATGCCGGCCGGAGTTCGGCCATAATCGCTTTCTATTATCTCAGGCTTATGTAATCGAGTTCCGCGTTATTGCGTTTCGAAACCGCCGGCCCAGTGCCGGCGGTTTTGCGTTTCGGCGGCGGAACCAGGCCGGGTCGAACGGCCGGCAAAGGCCGTGGATTGGACCAATTCCGTGTTTCTGGACAGGGTGAAGCGCGGCGGCTAAAAGGCCAAGTCCTAATCTTCTAAAACGCAGAGCCCATTTCCGCCGGTTTGCCGGCGGCTTTTCCAAAAAGGCAGCATCATGAGTGGCGTGAACGAAATCCGGTCGACATTTCTCGACTACTTCCGCAAGGAGGGTCACGAGATCGTCGCATCGAGCCCGCTGGTGCCGCGCAACGACCCGACGCTGATGTTCACCAACGCCGGCATGGTGCAGTTCAAGAACGTCTTCACCGGTCTGGAGAAGCGGCCCTACTCGCGCGCCTCGACCGCCCAGAAGAGCGTTCGCGCCGGCGGCAAGCACAACGATCTCGACAATGTCGGCTACACCGCGCGCCATCTGACCTTCTTCGAGATGCTCGGTAATTTCTCCTTCGGCGACTATTTCAAGGAGCGCGCCATCGAGCTTGCCTGGAACCTGATCACCAGGGAGTTCGGGCTGAACAAGGACAAGCTGCTGGTCACCGTCTATCACACGGATGACGAGGCGGCCGGCTTCTGGAAGAAGATCGCCGGTTTTTCCGACGACCGCATCATTCGCATCGCGACCTCGGACAATTTCTGGGCGATGGGCGACACCGGACCGTGCGGGCCGTGCTCAGAAATCTTCATCGACCGCGGCGAACACATCTGGGGCGGCCCTCCCGGCAGCCCGGAGGAAGATGGCGACCGTTTCCTGGAATTCTGGAACCTGGTGTTCATGCAGTATGAACAGGTGACGAAGGAGGAGCGCATCGACCTGCCGCGTCCGTCGATCGACACCGGCATGGGCCTGGAGCGCATGGCATCCATCCTGCAAGGGGTGGAAAGCGTCTTCGAGACCGATCTGTTCCGCCACCTGATCGACGCGGCCTCGTCCGCGATCGGGCATGGTCCCGACAAGGAGACGGTCGCGTCCTACCGGGTCATTGCCGATCATCTGCGTTCGTCCTCCTTCCTGGTGGCGGACGGCGTGCTGCCTTCGAATGAAGGCCGGGGCTATGTCCTGCGCCGCATCATGCGCCGCGCCATGCGCCATGCGCAGCTGCTGGGTGCCAACGAACCGCTGATGTGGAAGCTGGTGCCGGCGCTGGTGCGCGAGATGGGCCAGGCCTATCCGGAGCTGCTGCGCGGCGAACAGTTGATCACCGAGACGCTGAAGCTCGAGGAGACCAGGTTTCGCAAGACGCTGGTGCGCGGCCTCGGCCTGCTCTCCGAGGCGACGGAGACGCTGCATGCCGGCGACATGCTGGACGGCGAAACGGCCTTCAAGCTCTACGACACCTATGGCTTCCCGCTCGACCTGACGCAGGACGCGCTGCGCCAGCGCAGCATCTCGGTCGATCTTGCCGGCTTCACCAACGCCATGGAGCAGCAGAAGGCCGAGGCGCGAAAGCATTGGGCAGGCTCCGGCGACGCGGCGACCGAGACCATCTGGTTCTCCGTGCGCGAGAAGGCGGGCGCCACCGAGTTCCTCGGCTATGAGACTGAAGCTGCCGAAGGCATCATCCAGGCGCTTGTCCGGGACGGCAAGGCTGTCGACAGCGCCGGCAAGGGCGACGCCGTGGCGATCGTCGTCAGCCAGACGCCGTTCTATGCCGAGTCCGGCGGCCAGATGGGCGACACCGGCATCATCTCAGGCGAAGGCTTCTCGATCGAGGTTTCGGATACGCAGAAGAAGGCCGATGGGCTGTTCGTCCATGTCGGCAAGGTGGCCAGCGGCACGGTCAAGACCGGCGCCGCCGTCGAGCTGAAGGTCGACCATGCCAGACGCTCGAGGTTGCGCGCCAACCATTCCGCGACGCATCTGATCCATGAGGCGCTGCGCGAGGTGCTGGGCAGCCATGTCGCGCAGAAGGGCTCGCTGGTGGCGCCCGAGCGCCTGCGCTTCGACATCTCGCACAACAAGCCCATTTCACCGGAGGATCTCGAAGAGGTCGAGCGCATGGCCAACGAGATCGTCGTCCAGAACGGCCCGGTGTCCACGCGCCTGATGTCGGTCGACGATGCCATTGCCGAAGGCGCCATGGCGCTGTTCGGCGAGAAATACGGCGACGAAGTGCGCGTCGTGTCGATGGGCACCGGCGTTCACGGCACCAAGGCCAACCCGCCCTATTCGGTCGAGCTCTGCGGCGGCACGCATGTCCGGGCGACCGGCGATATCGGCCTGGTGCGTGTCGTGTCGGACAGCGCGGTCGCGGCCGGCGTGCGCCGCATCGAGGCGCTGACCGGCGAAGCCGCGCGCAAACATCTCGACGAGCAGGACCGGCGTTTGAAGGCGACGGCGGCCGTGCTCAAGATTTCGCCGGCCGATGTGCCGGCGCGCGTCGAGACGCTGCTCGAAGAGCGCAAAAAGCTTGAGAAGGAACTGACCGAGGCGCGCAAGAAGCTGGCGCTGGGCGGGGGATCGTCAGCCGATGCTCCAGCCGCCAATGAGACGGTCGCCGGTATCGGCTTCCTCGGCAAGACGGTCTCCGGTGTCTCGCCGAAGGATTTGAAGCCGCTGGCCGATGCCGGCAAGAGCTCGCTCGGCTCCGGCGTCGTCGTCTTCGTCGGCGCCGGCGAAGACAACAAGGCAAGCGTCGTGGTGGCCGTCACCGACGACCTCATCGGCCGCTTCAGCGCCGTCGACCTTGTCCGCGTGGCCTCCGCCGCATTGGGCGGGCAGGGCGGCGGCGGGCGGCCCGACATGGCCCAGGCCGGTGGCCCCGACGCTTCCAAGGCCGATGATGCGATTGCAGCAGTGAGGGCGGCACTCGAAGCGGCGTAGGCTAGTGGGCTGAATTTAAAGCAAAAGTTGGCGGGACGTCCCTTATCAGCCGACTTTTTCAGTCTGCGCAAAGGTCGGCCGGGCGACGATGCGTGCATACCAATCCTGGATATCCGCAAAGCGCGCAAGCAAATCTTGCCCCTCGCTGACCTTGACGAAATAGGCAATGATCGGCGCCGCGTGCAGGTCGGCCAGTGTCAGTTGCTCGCCAAGCAGCCACGGACCTTGTGGCTTCAGCGATCTCAGCACCGTCTCAGCCTGAGCAAGGCCGCCGGCGATCAATTCCTCATCCGGCTCAGCCTTTTCCAGCCGCTCGACGGCAACATCCCAGACCATCGCGCGATAGCCATAGGCGTCGAGCATGCCTATGATTTGGCCCATCCTGGCGCGGCCGCGCGCGTCGGCAGGCTGCAGCGCCGGTCCGTCGAAGGCCTCGTCGATATAGCGAGCAATCGCATTGGTCTCGAAGAGGCGAAACCCGTCATAACAGAAGGCCGGGATGCGGCCGAACGGATGATGCTCGAAATACCAGGCGGGAACGCCCTCGGCGGCAAAGACATCGACCGGCACAAGCTCGTAGTCGATGCCTTTTTCCGCGAGTACGAGGCGGACGATGCGTACATAGACGCTGTACTCCGCCCCGTAGACGATGGGCTTGCCCATCTTGCTTACTTGTCAGGCCATCGCCTTCTGCAGGTTCTCGTCGATCTTGTCGAGGAAACCGGTGGTCGACAGCCAGGGCTGGTCGGGGCCGATCAGCAGCGACAGGTCCTTGGTCATGAAGCCTGACTCGACCGTCTGTATGCAGACCTTTTCCAGCGTTTCGGAAAAACGCTTCAGATCGGCATTGTCGTCGAGCTTGGCGCGGTGGGTGAGGCCACGCGTCCAGGCGAAGATCGAGGCGATCGAATTGGTCGAGGTTTCCTCTCCCTTCTGGTGCTGGCGATAATGGCGGGTGACGGTGCCATGCGCGGCTTCGGCTTCCACCGTCTTGCCGTCCGGCGTCATCAGCACCGATGTCATCAGGCCGAGCGAGCCGAAACCTTGCGCGACCGTGTCGGACTGCACGTCGCCATCATAGTTCTTGCAGGCCCAGACATAGCCGCCCGACCATTTCAGGGCGGAGGCCACCATGTCGTCGATCAGGCGGTGCTCGTACCACAGCTTCTTCGACTTGAACTCGGCCGCGAACTCGGCCTCGTAGACTTCTTGGAAGATGTCCTTGAAGCGACCGTCATAGGCCTTGAGGATGGTGTTCTTGGTCGACAGATAGACCGGATAGTTGCGCAGCAAGCCGTAGTTCAGCGAGGCGCGGGCGAACTCGCGGATCGACTCGTCGAGATTGTACATGGCCATGGCGACACCGGCGCCGGGCGCGTCGTACACATCGTGCTCTATCACCTGGCCGTCCTCGCCGACGAATTTGATGGTCAGCTTGCCCTTGCCGGGGAAGCGGAAATCGGTGGCGCGGTACTGGTCGCCGAAGGCATGGCGGCCGACGATGATCGGCTTGGTCCAGCCGGGCACCAGGCGCGGCACGTTCTTCATGATGATCGGCTCGCGGAAGATGGTGCCGCCGAGGATGTTGCGGATGGTGCCGTTCGGCGACTTCCACATCTTCTTCAGCTTGAACTCCTCGACGCGCTGTTCGTCGGGGGTGATCGTCGCGCATTTCACGCCGACGCCGTGTTTTTTGATGGCGTTGGCCGAATCGATGGTCACCTGGTCGTTGGTGGCGTCGCGGTGCTCGATGCCGAGGTCGTAATATTCAAGCTTAAGGTCGAGATAAGGGTGGATCAGCTTGTCCTTGATGAACTGCCAGATGATGCGGGTCATCTCGTCGCCGTCGAGTTCGACGACCGGGTTCGCCACCTTGATCTTCGCCATGGAAAGAATGCCTCGTTGCTGGATATGGGACGGCCTTGCCCGCGCGGCGTTGGGCCGGGAGATGTCGCCCGTATATCAAAGCGCTTTTGGCCACGCAAACGGCGATCGGTCACGAATTGGAGGCCATAGCCGTCGTCATTTGCGAATGCTTCATTTTCCCGGCCGAATGTGGCAGGGACGCTGAAATGCCGCAAACAGCAGTTCATTGACAATCATGCCCGTCATCAAAGATCCCGATAGCATTGCAGTCGCCGGCCCGGCGATCATCCTCGTTGAGCCTCAGCTTGGCGAGAACATTGGCATGGTCGCGCGCGCCATGGCCAATTTCGGCCTGTCGGAGCTGCGCCTGGTCAACCCGCGTGATGGTTGGCCGAGCGAGAAGGCGCGCGCTGCGGCCAGCCGCGCCGATCATGTCATCGACGCTGTCACCGTCTTCGACGATCTGGCCTCGGCGCTCGCCGACCTGAACTTTGTCTTCGCCACCACGGCCAGGCAGCGCGACGGCTTCAAATCTGTGCGCGGGCCGGTGGAGGCGGGCAGGCTGCTGCGGGCGCGCCACGTGATGGGCCAGCGCACCGGCATCCTGTTCGGACGCGAACGCTTCGGCCTCTACAATGACGAGGTCGGCCTTGCCGACGAGATCGTCACTTTCCCGGTCGATCCCGATTTCTCCTCGCTCAACATCGCCCAGGCAGCACTTCTGATGTCCTACGAATGGATGAAGTCCGGCCTGGAGGACGAGACCAAGACCAATTTTTCCGGCCCGGACATGAAACCGGCAAGCAAGGAAGAATTGCACGGACTGTTCGCCTATCTCGAAGGCGCGCTGGAAGCGCGCGGCTATTTCCGGCCGGCGCCGAAGAAGCCGAAAATGATCGACAATCTGCGCGCGGTGCTGACACGCCCCGGTTTTGCCGAACCGGAGCTGAAGGTGCTGCGCGGCATCATCTCGTCGCTCGACAGGTTTTCGCCGGCGATGCCGCGCGGCGACGGGTCCCCTGGCGACGATCCGCGGCGCTTGCCCGCGGCCGCCGCGCGTGCCCGCAAGGCGGAGGCGGCACGCCTTGCCGACACCGGCAAGGACGATGACATACCGCCGCTTGGCGGAAAAGGAACCGACAATGACTGAGCGGCCGATCCTGATGTTCGATTCGGGCATCGGCGGGCTTACCGTGCTGCGCGGGGCGCGCGGGCTGATG
>NZ_RZOL01000265.1:0-8443 GCF_004022985.1 Mesorhizobium sp. M7A.F.Ca.ET.027.02.1.1
GCCCTGATATCGCCGGCCAGCACGCGTTCGTCAGGTACCTGCAATGTTCTAGCGGTAGTCGAAGGCAAAGCACTCACTTTATGAAAAAATCTGGCCAAATTTCATGAGAAGTCAAGCTCATGAAAAAATCAAGTAGATTTTCACGGATGCACAAGATTTGCTTGCGCGATTTTGACGGTTCATGCAAAGGCTCCGCCGAGAGCGGCGAGTGGGGACGTCCGATCGAGACAAAGGGTAAGGGACGGCCCATGCTGGAAAATAACCCCCGAATTCCGGGCGATGCCGAGATTGTCGACGAGGCGATCCTGTCGCGCCGTTCGGTGCGCGCATTCCTGCCCGACATGGTCGACGACGAAACCATCCGCGCCATTCTGTCGGTTGCGGCGCGTGCCCCATCCGGCACCAACATGCAGCCATGGAAGGTCTATGTCACCAAGGGCGAGAGCAAGCAGCGGATATCAGACGCCATTCTCAATTCCGGCATTCGCGCTGAAAAAGCTGATTGGGACGAGTACCGGTATTATCCCACGCAGTTCTTCGAGCCGTATCTGACCCGCCGCCGCGCCAACGGTTTCGGCCTCTATGGCGCGCTCGGGATCGGTCGTCGCGAGGTCGACAAGATGCGCGCCCAGCACGACCGCAACTTCGTCTTCTTCGACGCCCCGGTCGGCATGATCTTCACCATCGACCGCCGCCTCAACCAGGGCTCATGGATCGACTACGGCATGTTCCTGCAGAACATCATGGTCGCAGCAAGAGGCAGGGGTCTGCACACCTGTCCGCAGGCGGCCTTCGCGCCCTATCACCGGCAGATCAGGCCGGTGCTCGACATTCCGGACGAAGAGATCGTCGTCTGCGGCATGGCGGTTGGTTACGAAGATACGTCAAAACCTGAGAACGCCTTCCGCACCGACCGCGTGCCGCTTGAAGAGTGGGTCACGTTCAGCGAATAAGCCAGCCAGCCTCATTCGGTGTTCATCTGTGCGCCGTGGCCACTGACATGGGCACCGTCCTGTGGCGTCAGCTTGAGGTAGGCAAGCAGCGCGCAGAGCGTGATGATGCCCTCGATGACGAACAGGATGCGGAAATCGTCGGCGACGGCCGCACCGCCGCCGGCCAGAAATGACAATGCCGCCGCAGCCAGGCCGACGCTGATCGCCACCGCCAGCTGCCACAATATGTAATAGAGCGCGCTGAAGCGGGCGAGCTGCTCGGGCGCGATGTCGGAATAGGCGAGATTGCCGGTCGAGGCCCATTGCGCGGAGCGGAAGACGCCGAAGACGAAGATGTAGGTCAGCACGATCCACACCGGCGTCGTCGCCTGCATCAAGGCGAAGCCGGCGACCATCACGGCGACGATCGGGGTGTTGTAGACCAGCACGCGGCGAAAGCCGAAACGGTTGAGGACACGCGGCATGAAGAAGCGCATGGCCACGGAGCCGACCGCGGCGACGAAGGTCAGCGATCCCGCCTGCACCGCGCTCATGCCGAAGCCGAGCTGGAACATCAAGGGCAGCAGGAACACCACCGAACTGAGGCCGATCGTGTCCAGCCCGCCGCCGGTGAGGAACGAAATGCGGAAGGTACGGATGCGCAACAGCTTGAGATCGAGCAGCGGATTGCGCACGCGCAGGCAGTAGAACGAGGCGATGGTCAGGATGACCAGCGCCAGCGCCAGTTCTGCGGCGATGATGCCGCCCGCGGCATCCTTGGCAGCAAGCGAATCCATGCCGAAGACGAGCAGCACCATGCCGCTGCCGACCAGCAGGAAGCCCGGAAAATCGAACGGCGTGCGCACGGGCTTGGTCATCGTCGGAAACAGCGAGGCGGCAAGGATTGCCGCGGCCAGCGCGAACGGCACGTTGATGAAGAAGATCCAGCGCCAGGAAATGTAGGTGGTCAGCGCGCCCCCGACGAGCGGGCCGACCAGCGGTCCGGACTGGCCGGCGAGCGAGATGTACATGTTGATCTTCAGCGTTCGGCTGCGCGGAAAGGTCGACAGGATGACGACTTGGCCGAGCGTGCCCATCAAGGCGCCGCCAAAGCCTTGCAGCGCGCGGGCGCCGACCAGCATCCAGATGTTGTCGGACAGCCCGCAGAGCGCCGACGAGGCGGCGAACACCAGCAAGGCAAAGCAGTAGACGTTGCGCAGTCCGAAGCGGTCGGCGGCCCAGCCGCCAAGCGGCATCGAGATGATCAGGCTGGCGACATAGACGGTAATCAAGAGGCCGAGCTGGCTGGGCGGACGGCCGAGACTTTCGCTGATGCCCGGCAGCGCGGTTACCACGACATTCTGATCGAGGCTGGTCATGAACACGCCGCAGGCAACCGTCAGCGGCAGCAGGAGCAGGGCTCTGGCCGGCACATCGGCGCGATCCGTGGCGCCGGCGGATAGTTCTGCGGTCATGGAGATGTTCGAACCAAACGAATGTGCCGACTCTTGAAGAAGGGATTTCATATCCCTCGGGCCGGTTGGGCGGCCACGTTTTCGCACCATGGGCGCCGGCGGCCGATTCTCTAGCGGCAGAAGCGGCTGGCGTTGATGCCAGATGTGGGCAACGCGGCCATCCGGCCGCGCCGCCTACTGCACCTCGTAGCCGACTTCCTCGCTGGCGTGGCAGAGCGCCTTCCAGAACGAGCGTGCAAACGAGCGGAAGACATAGATGTCGAACTGGTCGGCGCTGGTGCGCTGGATCTGGGCGAAGATGTCGTGATGGGTGGTCGAACGGCCGGCGCCGACCGGAAAGGCCGGCAGCGCGAAGTCGATGGCGAAGAATTTCGCCAGCACCCATTCGGCCTTCGGCCCGGCAATGCGGATGGCGGTGCGGCCGTGCGAGAGGTCGGTCACGGTGCCAATGGCGGGGGTCACCACTTTGGCAAAGGCCGCGGCCAGGCCTTCGGCTTCATCGGCGACGGTGAACTTTCCCGGCGCGAAGCCGAACACCGATTTCACGCCGTCGCTCAAGCCGCCGCCGGCGCCATCGGGCAGGGCAAGCCCGGTGACGGTGCGGATGGCTGCTATCAGCTTCTTCTCCTCGCCGGGCCACGCGGCGAGCTGCACGATCGAGCCCGGCCTTGTCTCGGTCAGGATGATCTCGACGCCGTGCTCGAAATTGCCGTGCGAGCCGACATGGAATTCAGGCTCAAGCGGCGACAAGGGTTCGGGTGATTGGCGCTCAACCATGCATGCGGCTCCCGTCCGGATCGAAGAAGTGGTTGGAGACGATTTCGACCGGTCCGAACCGGTTGCGCAAGGGATCGGAGACATGAGCGCGCGTGCCCTGCCGTGCCTTGCCGCCCTTGACCAGCGCCAGCGCGATATGCTTGCCGAGCGCCGGTGAATAGCAGCAGGCGGTGATGTGACCGATCGAGCCGTGCGGATTGGCCTCGTCAACCTCCTCGACGATGTGCGCGCCGCCATTGAACGGTAGGTTGTCGAGGGCGATCAGGCCGACCAGTTCCAGGCGATCAGACGCGATCAGGCCTTCGCGATCCATCATCGCCGAGCCGATGAATGGCTTCTTCTTCGACAGCATCCAGTCGAGATGCAGGTCGCGCGCCGTGGTACGGCCATCGATCTCGGCGCCGGTCACATGGCCCTTTTCGATGCGCATCGTGCCCAGCGCTTCAAGCCCGTAGGTGACCAGCCCGAACGGCTTGCCTGCTTCAACAAGCGCTTCCCACACATGGGTGCCGTACCCGGCGCCGGAATAGACCTCGAACGCCATTTCACCCGAGAAGGACAGCCGGCAAATCATCACCGGCACGCCTGATATTTCGCCACGTACGATACCCATGAAGGGCAAGGCGGCGTTGTCGACCGATGTGCCGGTGACACAGGCGGCGAGGATCTGCCTGGCCTTCGGCCCGCCGATCGCGGCCCCCGCCCATTCGTCGGTCACCGAGGTGACGTGGACTTTCAGCTCCGGCCAGATCACGTCGAGGAAATATTCCAGATGCTGCATCACCTTGCCGGCATTGGCCGTGGTGGTGGTCATCAGGAAATCCTGCTCGCCAAGCCGCCAGGTGGTGCCGTCGTCGAAGGCAAGGCCGTCCTCGCGCAGCATCAGGCCGTAACGTGCCTTGCCGACGGCCAGCGTCGAAAACATGTTGGTGTAGACACGGTCGAGGAATGCGGCGGCGTCGGGGCCCTGCACGGCAATCTTGCCCAATGTCGAGACATCGACGATGCCGGCGCTTTCGCGTGTCGCCTTGGCTTCGCGCACATAGGCCTGCTCGACCGTTTCGCCTGCATGGCCGTAGATCATCGGCCGATACCAGAGGCCCGCTGAATACATGGTCGCGCCGTTGGCCAGATGCCAATCATGCATCGGGGTCAATCGTTCGGGCTTGAGATCGCCAAAACGTTCCGCCGCCAGCGAGCCGATCGACACCGGCGCGAAGGGCGGCCGGAAGCGCGTCGTGCCGACCTCGGGGATGGGCTTGCCCAGCGCTTCGGCCATGATGGCAAGGCCGGGCACGTTGGAGCTCTTGCCCTGGTCGGTCGCCATGCCGAGCGTGGTGTAGCGTTTCAGATGCTCGACCGAGACAAAGCCTTCCCGGTGCGCCAGCCGCACGTCCTCTGCCGTCACGTCGTGCTGGAAGTCGACAAAGCTCTTGCCCTTGGCCCTGATCTCGAACACCGGCGCGGGATCAGGATCGCCGGGCACGGCTTCCACCACCGGCAATACAGAAGGCGCGCTGGGGCCACCGGCTGCGGCAAGGCCTGCGGCGCAGCCTTCGGCGATGGCTTCGGCGGTGGAGAAACTGCCGGTGAAGGCGCCGGCGCCGATCCAGCTCTGTGTCGGCTTCGGCGGCAGGAAGGCCTGCCGCGCGGCATTCCATTCCGCCTTGGCGCCGGCCTGGCTGGCCAGATGGATGGTCGGCGACCAGCCGCCCGACATCAGCAGGCAATCGGCATGGATGCTGCGTGCATCGCCGATGAGCGTGCCGTTGGCCATATCGAAGCGTTGCAGTTTGAGGCCGGACAGCGCCTTTCCGCCTTCGGTGGCGACGACGGCATGGCCAGCGAAGATCTCGGCCTCGGCTTCCGCGGCCAGCTTGCGCATCTCCGGCGAAAGTTCCGGCCTAACATCGGCGATGGCGACGACCGCGGCACCGGCCTTCTTCAAGGCGACGGCCGCCCGATAGGCGCTGTCATTGTTGGTGAACAGCGCTATCCGCTCGCCCGGCAGCACGCCGAATTCGTTGGCATAGCGCTCGGCTGCATGCGCCAGCATCACGCCTGGCCGGTCATTGCCGGGGAACACGAGCGGCCGCTCGAACGCACCGGTGGCCAGGACCACGGATTTGGCACGGATCGCCCAATAGCGATGGCGCGGCTCGCCCTTGCCTGGTTGATCCTTGTGGTCGCTGACCCGTTCGAGCGCGGCAAGCGTGTTGTTGTCGTAATAACCCCACACCGTGGTGCGCGGTAGAAGCCGGACATTGTCGCGGCCTGCGAGCTGGGCGACCGCGCGCCGCGCCCAGTCGGCGGCAGGCGCGCCATCGATGCTTTCCCCGGACCAGTTGGCCGAACCGCCGAAAAGCGGCTCGAGATCGGCCAGCATGACGCGCGCTCCCTGATCGGCGGCGGTCCTGGCGGCCATCAGGCCGGCCGGCCCCGAGCCGACCACCAGCACGTCGCAAAAGGCGTTCATGCGCTCGCAGCGGGCCGGGTCCTTCGCCGTTCCGGCGCTGCCGAGACCGGCGGCGCGGCGGATGAAGTGTTCGCAGAACATCCAGAAGCGTGTGCCTTTGAGCGGCCCAAACACCGGTCCCATGAAGGTCTTGTAGTAGAAGCCGGCCGACAGGATGTTGCCGCCGAGCTGGTTGACGGCGTTGATGTCCCAGGCAAGCGAGGGAAAGCGGTTCTGGCTGATGGCAACCAGGCCGTCATGGATCTCGACCATGGTCGCCGGAATGTTGGGTTCACGAACCTCGCCCTTCAGCACCGTCACCAGCGCGTTGGGTTCCTCGACGCCGGCTGTGAGCAGGCCGCGCGGGCGGTGGTATTTGAACGAACGTCCGTAAAGCGTGACGCCCTTGGCCAGCAGGGCCGACGCCAGCGTGTCGCCGGCATGGCCGGTGTAGGCCGTGCCGTCGAAGGTGAAGCGGATGGTTTTCAGCCGGTCGATGCGGCCGCCGGTATCGGCGCGGCGCGGGCTCATGCCTTGTCCTCCGCCTTGCGGCGCGCGGCGGAGCCATGATCGCCGCGCCCTTGATGATCACCGCGCACGAAGGCAACGCTGGAAATCTCATGCGTCAGCGTGTTGCGCACGACGCGCAGATGCGCGCGGCAGCCGCCGGAATGCTGCCAAATCTCGTTGTGATCCCCGGCCGGGTTCAGCCTGTCATAGACATAGGCATTCCACGCCTCGAAATTCTGAGAGGCAGGATCGGGACGCTCGCGGTTGCCGTCACCCTGATAGGTGAACTCGATGACGTCGCGCGGACCGCAATAGGGGCAAGTGATCAACATTGAACTCTACCTAATGCCTAATGCAGCCGGGGGTTTGCACCCTGGCCCTTGTCGTCGATCACCAGGCCGCGGTGGAAGCGGTCGAGGGTGAAGGGGGCGTTGAGATCGTGCGGCTGGTCCTTGGCGATGGTCCAGGCGAAGCACCAGCCGGAAGCCGGCGTCGCCTTGAAGCCGCCATAGCACCAGCCGCAGTTGAGATACATGCCGGGCAGGGGGCCGGTGGTGATGATCGGCGAGCCGTCCATCGACATGTCGCAGACGCCGCCCCAGGAGCGCAGCATGCGCACGCGCGCAAGGCCCGGAAACAGCGCCAGCATTTCGCTCATCACCTCGTCGACGACAGGCAGATTGCCGCGCTGGGCGTAGCTGTTGTAGCCGTCGATGTCGCCGCCATAGATGAGGCCGCCCTTGTCCGACTGCGACATGTAGAAATGGCCCATGCCGAAGGTGACGACGGTATCGATGAAGGGTTTCAGCGATTCCGTCACGAAGGCCTGCAGCACATGGCTCTCGATCGGCATCGTCTCGATGCCGGCCATCTGCATGACCCGTCCGGTGCTGCCGGCGACCGCCACGGCCACCTTCCTGGCGCGGATGTCGCCGCGCGACGTGGTGACGCCTGATATACGGTCGCCATCGCGCAGAAAGCCGGTGACCTCGCAATTCTCGATGACGTCGACGCCACGCCGGTCGGCGCCACGCGCATAGCCCCAGGCCACCGCATCGTGGCGGGCGGTGCCGGCGCGGCGCTGCATCAAGCCGCCGACCACCGGGAAGCGCGCGCTTTCGGAGACATCGAGCGCCGGGATCAGACGTTTGATCTCAGCTTTCGTCATCAGTTCGGCGTCGACGCCGAGATGGCGCATGGCGTTGCCGCGCCTTGCATAGTCGTCGAACTGGGCCGGCGTGTGCGCTAGGTTCAGGCAGCCGCGCTGCGAGAACATGACGTTGTAGTTGAGCTCATGCGAGAGGTTCTCCCACAGCTTCATCGAGTGTTCGTAGAAGCGGGTGTTGGCCGGCAGCAGGTAGTTCGAGCGCACCGCCGTGGTGTTGCGGCCGACATTGCCGGAACCGAGCCAGCCCTTTTCCACAACGGCGACATTGGTGATGCCGTGTTCCTTGGCAAGATAATAGGCGGTCGCCAGCCCATGACCGCCGCCACCGATGATGATGACGTCATAGGACGCCTTCGGGTCAGGCTTGCGCCATGCCGGCTTCCAATCCTTGTTTCCCTTGAGCGCGTTCGCGAGCAGCGAAAAGGCCGAGTACTCTGCCATTGATGTCATCCGGTTCGGGCGATGCGGCAGACTATAGAGCAGGCCGCACCCGCAAAGCCAATATTGCGCCATCGCCTTTCGACTGGCCGACGCTTGAGATGGATCGATGGGGGTGAGTGATTTGTTGGCGCCAATGATCGGATGGGCTCGCTATACGACGGCTTGCCCCATGATAGGGCCGTCTTTATCAAGGGCAGGCTTTTCAAATTGCCTTTGCCGCAGATGAGTCGCCAACAAATCATGCTTTTCCGATTGCTTCGTCTCATTTTGCTCCTCGCGCTTGTCGTTTCGGCGCCGATGTCGTTCGACGCGGCTGCACAAGGGCTCGGCCAGGCGCCCGCCGGACTGGTCGCCGACCAGCAGAAGATCATCCAGGACCTGACGACCAAGACCGACAATTTCGAGAAGCAGATCCAGCAGGACGCCGAGGAGGATAGCAGCCTTGTCGATATCCGCCTGCAGCTCGAGGAGTTGTCTCGGCAATCGCTGAACAGCGCACTGGCCTTCCGCACGCGTCTTGGCGAGATCAACAGCCGTCTTGAGCAGCTTGGCGCGGCACCTGCGGCGGGCCAGCCGCCGGAGCCCGACATCGTCAGCGGCGAACGCCAGGCGCTGGTGTCGGAAAAGGCCGAGATCAATGCGGTCATCTCGCAGGCCCAGGCCCTGTCGATCCGCATCAGCGGGC
>NZ_RZOL01000266.1:0-8413 GCF_004022985.1 Mesorhizobium sp. M7A.F.Ca.ET.027.02.1.1
CTCCAGCGCCGCCACCGAGGTGCCCATATGGCCTATATCGTCGATGAACTTCGCCAGCGCCGGATTGTGCGCAGCGGCCTTCTTGGCCAACGGATGATCGGCGGCGACAGCCATGAAGGAAGCGCCGAAGATGGTGTCGGGCCTTGTCGTATAGACTTCCAGCTCATGCTCGCCATCAGAGGCGTCGGCCAGAGGCCAACGGATCAGCAGGCCTTCCGAGCGGCCGATCCAGTTCTGCTGCATCAGCTTCACTTTTTCCGGCCATTCGTCGAGGCCGTCGAGCGAATCCAGCAGATCCTGCGCGAAATCGGTGATCTTGAAGAACCACTGCGTCAGTTCGCGCTGTTCGACCAGCGCGCCCGAGCGCCAGCCGCGCCCGTCGATGACCTGCTCGTTGGCGAGCACCGTCATGTCCTCCGGATCCCAGTTGACCTTGGAGGATTTGCGCGTCACCAGCCCCTTCTCGACAAAATCGAGGAACAGGATCTGCTGGCGGTGGTAATAGTCGACGTCACAGGTGGCGAATTCGCGCGCCCAGTCCAGCGACAGCCCCATGACCTTGAGCTGCTCGCGCATGGTGGCGATGTTCTGGTAGGTCCATTCCTTGGGATGGACCTTGTTCTGCATCGCCGCGTTTTCGGCCGGCATGCCGAAGGCGTCCCAGCCCATCGGGTGCAGCACGTTGAAACCCTTGGCCCGCTTGTAGCGCGCCACCACGTCGCCCATCGTGTAATTGCGGGTATGACCGATATGGATGCGCCCCGACGGATAGGGGAACATCTCCAGCACATAGTATTTCGGGCGCGGATCGTCATTGTGCGCTTCGAACAGCTTCTTGGCGTCCCAGGCCTTCTGCCATTTGGGCTCTGACGCGCGCGGATTGTATCGTTCGGTTGCCATGGGGCGTTTTTCACTTAAAAGCATGCGCGAACTGCGGGCGACGGCTCGGCAGTTCAGGGAATGTGGTCCGGGTGTTCACCATGGTTTGGCAAACCCGTCAACCATATGGGTATCGCGTCTGACAAAAACGCCGGCCAAAACAGCAGGATTTGCATATGGGTGACGCCGTTCAGCAATTTTTCGCGGTCAGGGCGAAGATCGCCGCCGCCGAGCGCGAGGCCGGCCGCGAAGCCGGCGCCGTGACGCTGGTCGCGGTCTCCAAGACCTTCGACGCTGCCGACATCGGCCCGGTCATCGAAGCCGGCCAGCGCGTCTTCGGCGAGAACCGTGTGCAGGAGGCGCAAGCCAAATGGCCTGATCTGAAGGAAGCTTTTCCTGGCATCGAACTGCATCTGATCGGCCCGCTGCAATCCAACAAGGCTCGGGAAGCGGTGGCGCTGTTCGACGTCATCGAGACGGTCGATCGCGAGAAGATCGCCGCCGAACTCGCCAAAGAGATCGCCAAACAGGGCCGCGCGCCAAAACTCTATGTCCAGGTCAACACCGGCTCCGAGCCGCAGAAGGCCGGCATCGAGCCTCGCGACGCCGTCGCTTTCGTCACCCGCTGCCGCGACGTGCATGGCCTCGCCATCGAGGGCCTGATGTGCATCCCGCCGGCCGACGAGAATCCCGGCCCGCACTTCGCGCTGTTGGAAAAGCTCGGCAAGGAAGCCAACGTCGCCAAACTTTCGATGGGCATGTCCGGCGATTATGAGACCGCGATCGCCTTCGGCGCCACCAGCGTCCGCGTCGGTTCGGCGATCTTCGGCAGCCGATAGTTCCGATGCACAGACCGGTCTCTAGTCGCTAAATTCCAACATATTCGATTGGCTGCAGGCCACCACACCTTCGTCATCCTAGGGCGGAGCGACGCGAAGCGGAGCGCAGACCCTAGGATCCATGCCGTGCCGACAAGGAAAATGCAGCGGTGCAGAATTCTGTTCCGCTGCATTCTTCGGCAGATGTCGCGGCATGGATCCTCGGGTCTGCGCTGCGTCGCTGCGCTCCTTGCTCCGCCCGTGGATGACGGCGAGAGAGATGTTTAGGCCAATCCCCGATGGTTTGCGATCTGCCGCCGAAAGAGGCTATAGATTCTCGCTGCCAATAGCTTCCAACCCATGTCGAGGAACTGGCGAACACATCTGTTCGAGCGGAAACCCTGCCATGCTTCAACGGCATCTGGTATATGACTAGCGAAGCCATCTAGCGAGTAGTGCCCTTGAACTGGCATCTTAAGGACGCGAAGAACAATCTGTCGAAACTCGTACGGCAGGCGCGGGAACAAGGGCCACAAACCATCACGGTGCGCGGAAAGCCAACTGCTGTCGTACTCTCCCCCGAGGACTACGACCGACTGGTCGGCGCAACACCTTCGCTTGCGGAATATCTTCTCTCAGGTCCCGTGTGGGATGACGACTTCGTCGAGGAGGTCAATCGCCGCCCGAAGACGAAGATCCGAGTTATAGACTTATCATCCGCATACTCATGCGAACCTCGTTCGGTGAATGCAGCGGGCGCTTTTCTGATGGCGGCATTAGCTGCGGTGAGGGGTTATAGGCCAATCCGACAGGCTCGTTGCTCCAGGACTGGAAACGAAACGTACCGTTCCTATTTGCTTTGCGTCATCACAAACTCTCTGGAGCCGCCATCATGCGCTACAACCAGCTTGGAAATACGGGGATGTTCGTCTCCGAACTGTGCCTCGGCACCATGACCTTCGGCGCCGCCGGTCAGAATGCCCAATGGGGCCTGATCGCCAGCCTCGACCAGAAGGGGGTCAACGAGATCGTTGCCCATTCGCTCGCCGCCGGCGTCAATTTCTTCGATACGGCCGACGTCTACTCCTTTGGCGAATCCGAACGGCTGCTCGGCCAGTCGCTCAGGGATCTCGGTGTGAACAGGCAGAACGTGGTCATCGCCACCAAGGCGCATGGCGCCATGGGCGAAGGCCCCAACCAGCGCGGCTCGTCACGCGGCCACATCATGGACTCGGTCGATGCCAGCTTGGAGCGGCTGCAGCTCGACCATATCGATCTTTACCAGCTGCACGGCACCGACACCGTGACGCCGATCGACGAAACGCTGCGGGCGCTCGACGATCTCGTTGCCAGCGGCAAGGTTCGCTATGTCGGCGTCTCCAACTGGGCGGCATGGCGCATCGCCAAGGCGCTCGGTATCGCCGAGCGCAAGGGCTTTGCCCGTTTCGAGACCGTCCAGTCCTACTATTCGATCGCCGGCCGCGATCTCGAGCGCGAGATCGTGCCGCTGCTCAACGAGGAGAAGCTCGGCCTGATGGTGTGGTCGCCGATGGCCGGTGGCCTGCTCTCCGGCAAATACGGCCCCGGCGCGCCCGGCAATGGCGAAGGCCGCCGCGCGTCCTTCAACTTCCCGCCGATCAACGAAGACCGCGCCTGGGCCGCGGTGGCCGTCATGCGCGAAATCGCCAAAAAGCATGATGTCAGCGTCGCCACGGTGGCGCTCGGCTATGTCCTGGCCAAGCCCTTCGTGATGAGCGTCATCATCGGCGCCAGCCGCATGGAGCAGCTGGAGCAGAACCTTGCCGCCACTGATGTGAAGCTCGACACAGACGATCTGCTTCGTCTCGACGAGGTCAGCGCCCTGCCATCCGAATATCCCGGCTGGATGCTGGAACGCCAGGCAGCGGGCCGCCGCCCGGCGCCGTTCATGCCGAAAGCATAAATACAGCCCACGCTGACATCCCGGGAGCCGTGGCTCCGGAGATGTCA
Source organism: Mesorhizobium sp. M7A.F.Ca.ET.027.02.1.1 (assembly GCF_004022985.1). Taxonomy (NCBI): domain Bacteria; kingdom Pseudomonadati; phylum Pseudomonadota; class Alphaproteobacteria; order Hyphomicrobiales; family Phyllobacteriaceae; genus Mesorhizobium; species Mesorhizobium sp. M7A.F.Ca.ET.027.02.1.1. The sequence goes on from NZ_RZOL01000266.1 coordinate 3,687, forward strand.
GCTCAGCCGGACGCTCTCTCCCAGAAAATCGAGAAAGGCACGCACCCGCGCCGGCAGATGCCGGCCCTGGCCGACATAGACGGCGTGGGTGGGCTCCTCGTCGCCGGGATTGAATGCCTCCAGCAGCGGCACCAGCCGGCCGGCCGCGATGTCTTCCGCCACATGCCAGCGAGCCAGCCGGGCGATGCCCGCGCCCGCCAGCGCCATCAGCCGCATCGCCTCGCCATCGCTGACCAGCGTGTTGCCGGTGATGGGAACCATGATGGCGCGGCCGTCCGCGTCGAGGAACGGCCAGCCATCGAGATGCCTGACGAACCCGAAGCCCATGCGGTTATGCCTGTCGAGATCGGCTGGCGTCAGCGGCATGCCCTGCGTCTCGAGGTAGGAAGGTGCTGCAACGACCACCACAGGGCTTTGCCCCAGCTTGCGCGCTACCAGCCGTGACTCACTCAGCGGCCCGGCACGGATAGCGACATCGGCGCGTTCCGCCATCAGGTCGATGACGCTGTCGGTCAGCACCAGATCGACTGAAATCTCGGGGTAGCGTTCGAGGAAGCGTGGCAGAAGCGGGATCAGCCGGTGTACTCCGAAGGGCACGTAGCTGTTGACGCGCAGCCTTCCGCGCGGTGAAGCACCCGCCGCCGCCTCCTGCTCGGCCGCCGCCATGTCGGCGAGGATGCGCAGGCCGCTCTCGTAGAAGGCGGTGCCTTCCGGCGTCAGTTGCAGCTTTCGCGTCGAACGGCTGACCAGCCGCGCACCAAGCCGGGCCTCAAGCCGCGCGATCAGCTTGCTCACCGCTGAAGGCGTCATGCGCAACGCGCGTGCCGCGGAGGAGAAACTGCCGTCCTCGACGACGCGCACGAACACTTCGATCTCGCCGGAGCGATTGATATCGGGCCTGGCCATTTGTGAATCTATTTCACAGAAAATGTGCCCAAGGCAAGTCTGGTTCACAATGCAGGGAAGCACGATCTCAGGGGTCGGGGCGCGGGACGGCGCTCTTCGCCATCGAAGTGGAAACCGCCATGCCTCTTGCTCTTTACGCGCTTGCCGCCGGTGCCTTCGGCATCGGCGTCACCGAATTCGTCATCATGGGTCTGCTGCTCGATGTCAGCAAGGATCTCGGCGTTTCGATCACGGCCGCCGGCCAGCTCATTTCGGGCTATGCGCTCGGCGTCGTCATCGGCGCGCCCCTGCTGACCATCGCCACTGGCAACTGGCCACGCAAGACTGTGCTTCTGGCACTGATGGCGATCTTCACGCTTGGCAATCTCGCTTGTGCGCTGGCCCCCGATTACTGGACGCTGATGGGCGCCCGCATTATCACCGCCTTCGCCCACGGCACATTCTTTGGCGTCGGCTCTGTCGTCGCCACCGGGCTGGTCGCACCCAACAGACAAGCCTCGGCGATCGCGCTGATGTTCACCGGCCTGACAATCGCCAACATCCTCGGCGTGCCCTTCGGCACCTGGCTCGGCCAGGCCTTTGGCTGGCGAGCGACCTTCTGGGCGGTGACATTGGTCGGCGTGGCGGCCTTCGCCGTCATCCTGGCTCTGGTGCCACGCAGCCGGACGGCGCCCGAAAAGAGCGATCTGCGCGCCGATCTCGCCGTGCTGCGCCGCACGCCCGTCCTGCTCGGCCTCGCCACCACGGTGCTCGGCTATGCCGGCGTCTTCGCCGTCTTCACCTATATCGCACCACTGCTGACCGAGATCAGCGGCTTCAAGGAAGCGGCCGTGTCGCCGATCCTGCTCGTCTTCGGCGGCGGTCTCATCGCCGGCAATTTGCTTGGCGGCAAGGTCGCCGACCGCTGGCTGGTGCCGGCCGTGCTGGGCAGTCTCGTGGTGCTGGCCCTGGTGCTTGCAACTATGAGCTTTGCCATCCACAGCCAGATCATGGCCGTCATCTATGTCGGCCTGCTCGGGGCCGCCGCCTTTGCCACCGTGGCGCCGCTGCAGATGTGGGTGCTGGACAAGGCGCAAGGTGCCGGCCAGAGCCTCGCCTCGTCCTTCAACATCGCCGCTTTTAATCTCGGCAACGCCGCAGGCGCCTGGCTTGGCGGTGCGGTGATTGCCCATGGCCTTGGCCTGGGCTCCCTTACCTGGGTCGCCGCCCTGCTGCCGCTCGCGGCACTCGGTGTGGCGGGGCTGGCGCTGCGTCTCGATCGCACCGCCACGCTCGGCGAGCCTGCCTCCATCCGGTCGTGATCGTCCTCTGCAAACCCGCTTTCCACACCCTTCATTCCACAGGAGTAAAAAGATGGACTACCGACGTCTCGGTGCATCGGGCCTGAAAGTGCCCGCACTCTCATTCGGCGCGGGAACCTTTGGCGGTTCCGGCCCGCTGTTCGGCGCCTGGGGCAACAGCGACGCCAGGGAAGCGCGGCGGCTGATCGACATTTGCCTGGAGGCCGGCGTCAATCTGTTCGACACCGCCGACGTCTATTCGAACGGCGCCTCGGAAGAGGTGCTTGGCGAAGCGATAAAAGGCCGCCGCGATGCCGTCCTGATATCGACCAAGACCGCGCTGCCGATGGGCGACGGACCCGCTGACTATGGCTCTTCCCGGTCGCGGTTGATCAAGTCGGTGGACGCCGCGCTGAAGCGCCTCGGCACTGACTATATCGACCTGTTGCAGCTGCACGCTTTCGATGCCGGGACGCCGATCGAGGAGGTCTTGTCGACGCTGGACGAACTCGTGCGCGCCGGCAAGCTGCGCTATGTCGGCGTCTCCAATTTCTCCGGCTGGCAAGTGATGAAGTCGCTGGCGCAAGCCGACAGTCAAGGCTATCCGCGCTATGTCGCGCACCAGGTCTACTACTCGCTGGTCGGCCGCGACTACGAATGGGAGTTGATGCCGCTCGGCCTCGACCAGGGCGTCGGCGCGCTCGTGTGGAGCCCGCTCGGCTGGGGCCGCCTGACCGGCAAGATCCGCCGTGGCCAGCCCTTGCCGGAACAGAGCCGGCTGCACGACACAGCTGATTTCGGCCCGCCGGTCGAGGACGAGCATCTCTACCGGGTCATGGATGCGCTCGATTTGGTGGCGCAGGAAACCGGCAAGACCGTGCCGCAGATCGCCATCAACTGGCTGCTGCAGCGCCCGACCGTGTCGTCGGTCATCATCGGCGCCCGCAACGAGGAGCAGTTGCGCCAGAACCTCGGCGCCGTTGGCTGGACCTTGACGCCGGAGCAGATGAAAAAGCTCGACGCCGCAAGCGAAGTCACCGCGCCCTACCCGTACTTCCCGTATCGGCGGCAGGAAGGCTTTGCCCGGCTCAACCCGCCGGCTGTGTGAGCGCATCGGGTCGTCATGGCGCAAGGTTCGCGGGCCAGCGCCCCCCTCTGGCCTGCCGGCCATCTCCCCCTCAAGGGGGGAGATCGGATGTCGCGGCGACTTTCGCCAATCTCAGGCGTAACAACGGGCGGCGTTGTCGGCGGAGCTGCCAATCTCCCCACTTGAGGGGGAGATGTCCGGCAGGACAGAGGGGGGCGTCGTAGAACGCCGACCTCAAGAAGCCGTTGCTGCGAAACTCGCCCCTAATGCAGCACGAACTCACCATCCACCTTGCGCCATTCATTCGGCGCGATCAGCTTCTGGTGGGTGTAGCTGATCGAATGCAGCGGCCCGTCCAGCTTGGCCTTCCAGAATTCGATGAACTTGATCAGCACCGGAAACTTCGGCGCCAGATCGTAGTCCTGCCAGATGAAGCTCTGCAGCAGATGCGGGTGATCGGGAAAGTGATAAAGAATCTTGGCCGTGGTCAAGCCATAGCCTTTGAGCATCAGGTCCATTTCGGCATGGTCGCGCATTACGGTCCCCAGGTTGATTCGCCTGTCCTCCCATGGCTGATTGTGCGCGCCGCTGATTAATCGTCTATTGATTTTTTCTTCATCTGAACCGGCTTTAGCATGCGAAAACATGCAGTTAGCAGCGCACTTGGCCGAGTGCTGACAGCCTCGGGAAAGCCCCCTGCGGCATCCCGCCGCGCGAATCCAACGTCTAATGTTGCCGTAACGGCGGAACTGGTAATAATGCCGCCGAATTCGCGGCCCTGTCGCCGCGATCCCGCCGGCATTTCAAGCCGGCGATTGGTTCGGGAGGAAAGTCAGGAATGTCCGAGGTTCATGTCCATCGCGTCCAGCCGGCGTGGAAGAAAAACGCGCTGATCGACAATGACACCTACCTGAAATGGTATGCCGACAGCGTCAAGAACCCGGACAAATTCTGGGGCAAGCACGGCAAGCGCATCGACTGGTTCAAGCCCTTCAGCAAGGTCAAGAACACCTCTTTCGACGGCAAGGTCTCGATCAAATGGTTCGAGGACGGACTGACCAACGTTTCCTACAACTGCATCGACCGGCACCTGAAGAAGCGCGGCAACCAGACCGCCATCATCTGGGAAGGCGACAATCCCTACGATGACAAGAAGGTCACCTATAACGAGCTCTACGAGCATGTCTGCCGGCTCGCCAATGTGATGAAGAAACACGGCGTCAAGAAAGGCGACCGCGTCACCATCTACATGCCGATGATCCCGGAAGCCGCCTATGCGATGCTGGCCTGCACGCGTATCGGCGCCGTCCATTCGATCGTCTTCGGCGGTTTCTCGCCGGATGCGCTGGCCGGCCGCATCGACGACTGCAAGTCGACCTTCGTCATCACGGCCGATGAAGGCCTGCGCGGCGGCAAGCCGATCCCTTTGAAGGAAAACACCGACAAGGCGATCG
>NZ_RZOL01000267.1:0-8333 GCF_004022985.1 Mesorhizobium sp. M7A.F.Ca.ET.027.02.1.1
GCATCACACGACGAACAACAATGTCGAGGAGAAGGGCGGCGGCGGGCTGATGGTGGTCATCGAGGTCGGCTAGATCTGCCAACCCCTTGCGAATTTGCCGATGTCATCCGGAGGCCGCGTCGTTGCGCGCTACTTCTTGATAATGGTTCCGTTGCGCAAGTCGAATGCCTCGGTACCGCGAGCCTGGCGGTAGAAATCGTCCTGCAATTCGCCCCACTCGCCGAGAAAGGCGCCGCAATTGCTGCAATGAATTGGCGTCGATTCCTTGGCGTTGTCGGGAATGTCCATTTGGATAGTCCCACAAGCCTTGCAATCGAGTTTGTCGTCCAGCCGTCGTCCCATTTCCCAATGATTGCGCATTTTCGGCCATGAGCCAATTGTCGATTTCGTACCAAATCGCTTCAACCACCGGTGAGTCCTCCAGCCATGGCTCATCGGTCAATCGCGAGAGTCAAAAAGGACGGCCAGCCCCAGTTCCCGTGCCAGCTCGACGATCGTCTCCATCAACTCATCGTCTGTATCCTGCAAATAAGGCGCGTCGCTGCGAGCGGCCTCTATCGCCGCTTTGACCGAAACGATGTCGCCGTATCGCGCACTTCGAAGCTCCTCTGCCAGAAACGCCTTGGCGGTACCGACAGGTCTTATTGCCCATCTGGCGATGCTCATGCGGCTCCCTCCCATGGTCACCTCTGCTTTATTTTGATCCTCTCCAAGGTGCAGATCAATCGATGGTACGATTCCGTACGCAACCGCTCAGCCGGTTGGGAGACAGCCATATGACGTCGTCTTGGCCATGGTTCGTTCGGCGTTTCCCCAGGGGGGTCGACGCGAAATTGCCCAGTGTGACCAGCCCCGCGGGAACAATCGCTCGGCATGGGGGTTTCTTCAAAATCTCCCTCGAAGGATGCAAGGAGCGACCATGCGCATGTTGACGATAGCTGTCGCACTTTCCGGGGCGGTCATCATTCAGCCCGTCTACGCCCAAACTGTTGGACCGCAGCTTCCCCAGGTGACGCCACCGCAGGGCGAAGTGCAACCGGAGCAGGCGCTGCCAGATCCAGGCTCTGCTGATTTGAATTTCACCGGCGTTGCCATTGTCGCCGTCGAGGATCTGCCTGACGAAATCAAGGCGCAGGCGGATGCCGTGATCAATCAGACCAGCGCCGAAGATTTGCTACGCCTGCAAAACTCAGTCGATGCTTCGCCTCAAGCGACATCGGCCTTGAGGGCGAATGGGCTCAATTCCTCGCAGGTTGTCGCTGCAAACATAGATGGCGATGGCACCCTGACGCTGATCATTCAGACGACGACTTGAGGCGCCGAACCATTCGCATCACGCCTTGCCCCGACAGTCGCGGAGAGCAGCAATGGTCGAAGCCGCCGTTCGCAACTTCACCATCAATTTCGGGCCCCAGCATCCCTCGGCCCACGGTGTTCTTCGGCTGGTGCTCGAACTGGACGGCGAGATCGTCGAGCGTGCCGATCCGCATATTGGCTTACTGCATCGCGGCACCGAAAAACTCATAGAGCACAAGAACTATTTGCAAGCGCTGCCCTATTTCGACCGGCTCGACTATGTCGCGCCGATGAACCAGGAGCATGCGTTCTGCCTCGCTGCCGAAAAACTGCTCGAAATCAGCGTTCCAAAGCGTGGACAACTCGTCCGTGTTCTTTTTTGCGAAATCGGCCGGCTTCTGTCGCATCTCCTCAACGTCACGACGCAGGCCATGGATATCGGCGCGCTGACGCCGCCGCTTTGGGGATTTGCGGAGCGGGAAAAGCTGATGGTTTTTTACGAGCGCGCCTCCGGCGCCCGCATGCATGCGAATTATTTCAGAATCGGCGGCGTGCACCAGGATATGCCTCCGAAGCTTCTCGACGACATCTGGGCTTTCTGCGATCCGTTCCTCAAAGTCTGTGACAACCTCGACGAATTGCTCACCGGCAGCCGTATCTTCAAGCAGCGCAATGTCGATGTGGGCGTGATCGGGCTGGAGGATGCCTGGGCCTGGGGATTTTCCGGCGTGATGGTGCGCGGATCGGGCGCCGCATGGGATTTGCGCAAGGCACAGCCATACGAATGTTACCCGGACATGGATTTCGACATTCCCGTCGGAAAGAACGGAGACTGCTATGACCGCTACCTGGTCCGCATGGAGGAGATGCGCCAGTCGGTGCGGATCATGAAGCAATGCCTGGAAAAACTGCGGTTACCCGAAGGCCAGGGGCCGGTCGCGCTTCCAAACCAGAAGATCACGCCGCCGCGGCGCGCCACGATGAAACGCTCGATGGAGGCGACCATCCAGCATTTCAAACTTTATACCGAGGGGCATCGCGTGCCGGCCGGAGAAGTCTACGCCGCTGTTGAAGCGCCAAAGGGAGAATTCGGTGTTTATCTGGTTTCCGACGGGGGCAATGTCCCTTACCGGTGCAAGATACGCGCGCCATCCTTCGCCCATCTGCAGGCGATGGATTTCCTGTCTCGAGGGCACATGATCGCCGACGTTGCCGCCATCATCGGATCGCTCGACATCGTGTTTGGCGAGATTGATCGTTAGCCGTCCGAAGGTGTGCTTTGCCCCGCGATAAAGAAACTCCCCTTCGTCCTACGCGTGGATGGGAGGCTCTTCATTCTCGTCGGGATTGGGCAGCGGGGTCTCGTCCGGGAGCCTTTCCGGTTCGGGTTCCTCGATCGGCTCGGGCTTCCATGTTGGAGGCGGCACGGGAACATCGCGATTTGGGTCTGGCTGTCTTGGCTGTGGCATCGAACTATCTCCGTTCAGTCGGAACAACTCGTGCGCCGTGGCATGGTTCCTGGCAGAATCCAGCGAGATCGTTACGCCCTCGGGACACGAGTATGTTGGTCCGCCCAGGTGAAGGCGCAAAAGTTGCAGATCGTTCGGAACCGGTCGGATTTTCGAGCCGTTGTCGTCGACAGGGATCAAGGAGAAGCGCGATGAAGGACAAGGAAGGAAATATCGACCATACATTGCCGCAGGTCGCCATCGACGATCAGCAGGTGCGACAACTGGCGGCCACGACCGATTTGCCGTCCAGGCAGGCTCGCGAACTGGTGCGCCGTCACGGCAACGACCCCCGGAAGCTGGAAGAGTTGGCGAAATCGATCAACACCACCAATTGAGTCAAGGCCAATGGACACCACGGCGCATGCCGCTGGCGTCAGATTTCGAGCAAGGCGTAGGGGCGGCCGCTTGGCTTGGCCACATGCATGGCGACGTTGTAGACCTTGGCTCCGCCAGGTGTTTGACCTTCGTAAGAACCGCGATGTGCATGACCGTGCACGACAGCACTAACCTGGAATCGATCGATCGTCTCCGCCAGGCGTGAAGAGCCCAGAAATGGAAATATCTCCGGCGGTTCTCCCGCGACTGTGTCGGCAATTGGCGCGTAGTGGAGGATCACCAGTGTGCGCTTCGCCCGCACCTGGCGCATCGCATTTTCAAGTCGCATTGCCTCGTTCACGCTTTCCGCGACCATCGTCTTGATCGCCGGTTCACCGAATGAGCCGAGCATGCGTGAGCCGAAGCCGCCTATGAATCCCTTCACGCCGACAAAACCCACCTCCTCGATTTCAACTGCCTGCCCGTCGAGGAGATGAACATGCGCCTGGCGCAGGATCTTCGTGACGTCTTCCACCGCACCAGACTCGTAGTCATGATTGCCGAGCACCGCCACGACCGGGATCGAGCAGTTGCGCAGATCCTCGGCCAGCATCTCCGCTTCACGAGGCTTGCCGAGATTGGTCAGATCTCCCGTGAGAACGAGAATGTCGGCTTCGCTCGATATCTCGCCGAAGAGGTCGCGATACGAGGTTTGCGCATCTTCCCGCACATGGAGATCCCCGACCGCGGCAACTTTGAGCGCGCGTGCGCCCTCCTTGGGCGCGCTGCTCTTGACGGGATCAGCCATCACGGAATTCTCCCACACCACCGACGCCGGCGAAGCCCCATTCCTTGACGTCGATTTCGTAATCGGTTTGCGAAAGCAGCCGCCCACGGCAGATCTTCATCCTTGGAGACGGCAACTGCCGTTGCTTGGCGAGGCGGTCGAGCAATTCATCGAGCAGCCACGCCGGGATATGATCGCGCTCGCTCGGATAAATCCACCTGAAATTGATAAGCTGCATCAACAGAACCTCCCAGTGAACCTCCAGATAAGAAAGCAGCCGGTGCCAATCGATCTGATCGCCCGCCTTGAGAATCGTATGAGCGATATCGGCGCCATCGTGTCGCCCTCTGTCCTGGATAAAGCATTTGGACCAGATGAGTTCGGTCGGGCCGATGATCCGCACCCTGCTGCCCAACAGCTCTGTTTGGCGGGCGTGTTCCAGCCACAGGTCGCCAACAGGCACCGTGCCGTTAGCCGAGCCGAATATGACGTCGAAGAAATGCGTGCCCTTGAACACCTTGCCGAGCCACCGGTCATCCTCGATTTCGACGGCATATCCAAGCTGCTTGAAATGGGCCAGGATCCGCGCGTAGTCGCCTGCCTTGCAGAAGATATCGAGGTCCTTGGTCTGGCGGGTGACACCCGTATAAGCGCTTACCGCGTAGGTCCCGGCGACCAGAAAGGGTATGTCGGTGGCGGTAAGCTCACGGATTGCTTCCGTGTAAAATACCTCCGCCTCGGCATTTTTGAGCGTCGGCGCCGCTTTTGCATCGATCTTGGGAAGCGAGACCAGAACGTTTTCAGGCAATGGACCATTGGTCATGAAACGATGACTCCGAATCCGGCAACCGGCAGTCGCCCGCTGTGGTAACAACGTGAACCTCGCCTGGTTCCGCTATCAGGCGACCAGCCAAGGTTCATTCTCGTCACGTACTGGAAATTTCGGGATCGCGCCTGCCGACGCAAGCCGCCCCAACGTCCTCGCCGGCAGCGCAATGTCGCCTCGAAATCGGCGCATGCCACCGCCAATGCCCCGTTGGCCCAAATTTGAAACACCAGGTGGGTGATCGATCTCGATTGTTTTAGAGTTTATTGGGCTTACCCGATCGGCACAAAGCTGAAGCCGGGGCGCTTGACTTAACCGCACCCGATCGGCGTGCGCTAAGCATCATCAGGATCCATCAAGGCATGACCCCCTCGCCTCCCTTTCTCGGCTTTCCAGACCGTCTCGCAGATGGTCACATGCCCCGCGCGGTGATCTTCGGGGCCGGTCACGGCAGCACTTATCCCGGCAAGGACAGCCGCGGCCATGCCTTGGCGGCGGATGCGATCCGCGTTGCGAGCCAGGACGATGCCGCGTTCGTCGAGCACTGGGATTTCGATCTCGGCGGCCCGCTGTTCGACGGCAAGCCGGCCTCTTGCATCGACGCCGGCGATATCTTGACCACCATGCATGACAATGCCGGCAACAGGGTCAGGATCGAGGCAAAAACGCGCGAAATCCTGGCATTGCCGGCCGTGCCGATCCTGATCGGCGGCGACTGTTCCATGACCATTCCCTTCCTCGCCGGCTTTGCGGAGCACGGGCCGGTCTGGGTCCTGCAGATCGACGCCCATATCGACTGGCGCGACGAGGTGTATGGCGAACGCCACGGCTATTCGAGCCCGATGCGCAGGGCGAGCGAGATGCCGCATGTCGCAGGCATGGTGCAAGTCGGCCTGCGCAGCGTCGGCAGCGCACGCATCACCGAGATCGAAGCGGCACGGCGCTATGGCAGCCACTTCGTGACCGCCCGCGAGGTTCACGCTCAGGGCGTCGAAGCCGCGCTCCGGCATATTCCGGAAGGCGCGCGGGTTGTCGTCACCCTCGACTGCGACAGCCTCGATCCAAGCGTCATGCCGGGCGTGGCGGCGCGTACACCCGGCGGCCTAACCTACATGCAGGTGATCGACCTGATCGCCGGCCTCGGCAGACGGGCCCGGATCGCAGGGTTCGACCTTGTCGAGTTCTATCCGCCGGCCGACATTGACCGCCTGTCAGCGCTGACCGCCGCGCGCCTTCTCGTCAATGTGGTCGGCACCGTCGTCCGGCAGGTTTGATATCAAAACCCTGCTTTTCGCCGCAGACCGGCCCAAAAGCGCGTGAGCGAGCTCGCGGTTGAAATGCTCTTTTCCACACCTGGGTACTCGATCCTGCCTTGTCCGGCCGGCTCGTCGCTCCAGACCAAGTTGAAAGCAATGCCCTTGAGCCCAAGCTCCCCGATCCGGCGTACGATCGTCTCCTGCAGATAGATATCGGATATTCGCACCCCATCGGCACGCTCGGGCAGCTTGAATATCTCGGTACCGCCGATTGCGTCCGCTCGAAGGACGAGGCTTTCGATCACCATTATGCCGCCATCGTCAAAGCGAACGATCTTTGAACGTTCCTCATCCAGCGCATCGATCACGGTGGTGACATTGAAGAGCGATATTGGCTCGTCAGCACGAAGCGGCAGGAATTCACCGTACGGTTCGAGGGTTGGCCGAAGCAACTTCAACGCCCTCGCCCGCAGGATGAGCACATGCTCGCCAAGCCATGGAAAATCTGAATATTGCCGGAGCGTACCGTCCTCGTGTTCGCACAGGATCTCCATCCTGGGCGGATGCCATTGTGTCTGCTTCCGGCCGCAGAGCGTCGAAAACAGCTGGTAGTCGTCCGCTTGTCCAGGAAGGACCCATTCCTGTCCTTCGACCACACTCAGGACATAGATATTCATCCGATCCCCCGCACATCATTGCCTTGGTAGGCTCGGCCTGCTGCGCGGCTCTTCGCGCGCGTTCTCACCGCTGGTCCGCGACAGCCGTTTGCGGCACCGGCGGCAATTCGGGTGCATCCATCCCCTTGAAAGGGTCACGCCAGGCGCCGATGTCTTCAAGCCGACGGTACCAGCGGCTGACAGAGGAATAATCGTCGAGCGGCAATCTGGCGGCTTCGTTGAACGGCAGGAAGGTCGCCATTCGAAAATCGGCATAGGAAACCGAATTCCCGACCAGCCACTGCCGCTCGGCAAGCACGGCGTCGAGTATTGCCGCGGCCGTATGGAATTGGTTTAGGCCCTCCTCCACCCGCTTCTGATCGATCGGGCCGATGCCGTACCGCTGTTTGGTCCCACGTTCGAAATGCACCATGTCGCAAGCGAATGCGAAGTGCTCCTTGCCCCAGCTCAGCCAGCGGATCATCTCGGGTTCGTCATCGCCGGTGCGCCAGAAATCCGAATGCGCATCGCGCGAGAGCCGGCAGGCTATGGCGTCTGCCTCCCAGAGGCTTTTTCCCTCTTCTTCCGCGAGGATGGGCAGCGAGAGATTGGGATTTAACCGGCGAAATTTCTCCGCTTGCCCCGGAGCGAATGGCGAGGCGAATTCAAATTCGACTTTCGCGTCGAGGTAGCGTGCCACCGCGACCGCGAGCCGAGGGTTGGGATTGCGGCTGAAATACAGCTTCATTGGGCACCGACGGTCTGAGCGACCACGTCATAGTCGATCATGGGCGGTCTCTATGCAGCTTCGAAGCCAGCTCGAGCGTCCATGTATCCTGACGGACTGGGCTCGCTTTTCATCATCGTTTTTCGCCAAGCTTCCTGCATTTATCAGAGCCAATTCCCAAACACAGGCAACAACAGGTCTCTTTACCGTATCCATCGGTTCGGCGGCGGAATACAGCTTCCGATAGATATGCTGACAAAGCACCGAACCTTGTATCCACCAGTGAACCGAGATGGAAACACCCAGCTCGCCAGGATGAATAATCACAAAGCCCATGCCATTGTCGTCACCCTCGTCCACCACACGCGGCAGAACCTCCTGTCGCACGAATGACTGTGCCAGGGTCACCATGGGTCCGTCGACCTTCTTGTTGTCTGCGACGAGGCCATAGACTTTGAGCTTGAGACCGCCAATGTCCCATTGGCCCAAATTCGAAACACCACGTGGATGGTAGATCTCGATTGTTTCAGAATTCACTGGGCTCACTCCAATTCAGCCATTCGCGCACGACGCTGCAGCAGACGTACCTGATAGCTCAGAACACGCTTCGCGGCAGGCTCGATCAACATCACGCTAGGCTTATCGATAAACTCACCATCGAAATCCACCGGGCTTGCAAGGCCATGCCAGGGTTCGATGCAAAGAAATGGCGCGCCGCCGGGTTTGGACCAGATACCCAATTCCTGGAATCCCTGCCACAACATCTCGATCGCGGGACCGCTCTCGGCAGCGTAGCGCACGCTGGAACTGACGGGCCGATCCATGATCACCGCGTCCTCGCCGAAGAGCCTTTCGGAGAGTGCCAGCCTTTTGCCTTCCACAGGCGTCGGTTGTGGCGCTTTCAGCAGCAGGCCGTCCTTCAGGCGGCGGATCGGCGCTTGCTCGGCGGAGGCAAAGGT
>NZ_RZOL01000268.1:0-8299 GCF_004022985.1 Mesorhizobium sp. M7A.F.Ca.ET.027.02.1.1
AGGTCGCCGATTGGCGAAATCGTCAGCGACGGCGTCCTTCTCCCCGTCACTATACGGGGAGAAGATGCCGGCAGGCAGATGAGGGGCGGCGCCAGCCTGCAAAACAAGGCACCAGACGATGCTCCTCACTTCGCCACCGCCACAAAGTTCGGCTCCAACGCAATGAAAAAAGGCCGCCGGGTCGCCCCGACGGCCTTTTTTTGCCTGAGATTCCTGCCGCCGCGCTTACTGCGCGGCGGTTGTCATGTCGGCCAGCATCGGCTCGGCGACTTCCGCACCCGAGGCCTTGCGGCGCTCGTCGATGATCAGTTCGTCGCGCGAGGTGGCGATGCGCCGGATCTGGCTCATCGTGCCGCCGGTACCGGCCGGGATCAGCCGGCCGACGATGACGTTTTCCTTCAAGCCCTGCAGCATGTCGGTCTTGCCGGCAACCGCGGCCTCCGTCAGCACCCGGGTCGTCTCCTGGAAGGAGGCGGCCGAGATGAAGGACGGCGTCTGCAGCGATGCCTTGGTGATGCCGAGCAGCACCGGCAGGCCTTCGGCCGGCTTCTTGCCGTCCTCGACCAGACGCTCGTTGACCTCTTCCAGTTCGATCACGTCGACATGATCGCCCGGAATGTAGGTCGAGTCGCCCTGCACCGTGATCTCGACCTTCTGCAGCATCTGGCGAACGATCACCTCGATGTGCTTGTCGTTGATCGACACGCCCTGCAGACGATAGACTTCCTGGATCTCGTTGACGAGGTAGGAAGCAAGTGCCTCCACGCCCTTGATCGCCAGGATGTCGTGCGGCGCCGGATTGCCGTCGAGGATGTAGTCGCCCTTCTCGATGACGTCGCCGTCCTGGAGATGGAACGGCTTGCCCTTCGGGATCAGGTATTCGACCGGCTCGAGCGTCGAGTCATGCGGCTCGATGATGATGCGACGCTTGTTCTTGTAGTCGCGGCCGAAGCGGATCGTGCCGTCGATCTCGGCGATGATGGCGTGATCCTTCGGACGACGTGCCTCGAACAGCTCGGCAACACGCGGCAGACCGCCGGTGATGTCCTTGGTCTTGGCGCTTTCCATCGGAATACGCGCCAAAACGTCGCCGGGGCGAACCTGCGAACCCGGCTCGACCGAAAGAATGGCCTCGACCGAGAGCAGGAAGCGGGCGTCGCCGCCCTTCGACAGCTTGCCGACCTTGCCCTTGGCGTCCTGGATCGCAATCGCCGGCTTCAGGTCGTTGCCGCGTGGCGTCGAGCGCCAGTCGATGACCTCACGCTTGGTGATGCCGGTCGACTCGTCGGCCGTTTCCTGAACGGAAATGCCGTCGACCAGATCCTCGTACGACACCCTGCCCTCGATTTCAGTGAGGACCGGACGGGTATAGGGATCCCACTCGGCGATACGCTGGCCGCGCTTCACCTTGTCACCATCGTCCACGAAGATGCGCGAACCATAGGTGAGACGGTGCGAGGCGCGCTCCTTGCCGGCCTCGTCGAGGATCAGCACCGCCATGTTGCGGCCCATGACCATCTGCTGGCCGTCGGAGTTGCGCACCACGTTGCGGTTACGGATCTCGACCTTGCCCTCATACGAGGCTTCAAGGAACGAGCTGTCGACCACCTGCGCGGTACCGCCCATGTGGAAGGTACGCATGGTGAGCTGCGTGCCCGGCTCGCCGATCGACTGCGCCGCGATGACGCCGACGGCTTCGCCCTGGTTGACCGGGGTGCCGCGGGCCAGATCGCGACCGTAGCAGACCGCGCAGACGCCAACCCTGACTTCGCAAGTCAGTGCCGAGCGGATGCGGACCGACTGGACGCCGGCCTTTTCGATCTGTTCCACGTCACGCTCGTCCATCAGCGTTCCGGCCTTGACCAGGATCTCGCCCGACACCGGATGGGTGATGTCGTCGAGCGACGTACGGCCCAGCACGCGCTGGCCGACCGAAGCGACGACCTGACCGGCATCGACGATCGGCTGCATGGTGAGGCCCTTGTCGGTGCCGCAGTCGACGGAGTTGACGATGCAATCCTGCGCCACGTCGACCAGACGACGGGTGAGGTAACCCGAGTTCGCCGTCTTCAAGGCGGTGTCGGCCAGACCCTTGCGGGCGCCGTGGGTCGAGTTGAAGTACTCGAGCACGGTCAGGCCTTCCTTGAAGTTCGAGATGATCGGCGTCTCGATGATTTCACCCGACGGCTTGGCCATGAGGCCGCGCATGCCGGCAAGCTGACGCATCTGGGTGGGCGAGCCACGCGCACCGGAGTGCGACATCATGTAGATCGAGTTCATCGGCTTTTGACGGCCATTGTCCTCAAACTCGACCGCCTTGATACGGGCCATCATTTCGTCGGCGACCTTTTCCGAGCACTTGGCCCAGGCGTCGACGACCTTGTTGTACTTCTCGCCCTGCGTGATCAGACCGTCATTGTACTGCTGCTCGTATTCCTTGGCCAAAGCCTCGGTGTCGGAGACCAGCTTGATCTTGGCATCCGGGATCAGCATGTCGTCCTTGCCGAACGAAATGCCGGCACGGCAGGCATGGCTGAATCCGAGCGCCATGATGCGATCGCAGAAAATGACCGTCTCCTTCTGACCGCAATGGCGGTAGACGGTGTCGATCATCTTGGAGATGTTCTTCTTGGTCATCTCCTGGTTGGCGGTCTCGTAAGGCACGTTGACGTTCTTCGGCAGAAGCTCGCCGATGATCATGCGGCCAGGCGTCGTGTCATGGATCTTCGACACGACCTTGCCTTCGGCGTCGACCGTACGGAAACGACCCTTGATCTTGGAGTGCAGCGTCACCGCCTTGGTCTCGAGCGCGTGCTGGAGTTCGCCCATGTCGGCAAACACCATGCCCTCGCCCGGCTCGTTCTGGTTGACGATCGAGAGATAATAGAGACCCAGAACCATGTCCTGCGACGGCACGATGATCGGCGCGCCGGAAGCCGGGTGCAGGATGTTGTTGGTCGACATCATCAGCACGCGGGCTTCAAGCTGCGCTTCCAGCGACAGCGGCACGTGAACGGCCATCTGGTCGCCGTCGAAGTCGGCGTTGAAGGCCGTGCAGACCAGCGGGTGCAGCTGGATCGCCTTGCCTTCGATCAGGATCGGCTCGAACGCCTGGATGCCGAGACGGTGCAGCGTCGGCGCACGGTTCAGCAGCACCGGATGCTCGCGGATGACCTCGTCGAGGATATCCCAGACTTCCGGACGCTCCTTTTCGACCAGCTTCTTCGCCTGCTTGACGGTCGAGGAGTAACCCTTGGCGTCGAGACGGGCGTAGATGAAGGGCTTGAACAGTTCGAGCGCCATCTTCTTGGGCAGGCCGCACTGATGCAGCTTGAGCTCCGGACCGGTCACGATGACCGAGCGGCCGGAATAGTCGACGCGCTTGCCGAGCAGGTTCTGACGGAACCGGCCCTGCTTGCCCTTGAGCATGTCGGACAGCGACTTCAGCGGGCGCTTGTTGGCGCCGGTGATGACGCGGCCGCGACGGCCGTTGTCGAACAGCGCATCGACGGCTTCCTGCAGCATGCGCTTTTCATTGCGCACGATGATGCCGGGAGCGCGCAGCTCGATCAGCCGCTTCAGACGATTGTTGCGGTTGATGACGCGGCGATAGAGATCGTTCAGATCCGACGTGGCGAAGCGGCCGCCGTCCAGAGGAACCAGCGGACGCAGGTCCGGCGGGATCACCGGAACCACCTTCATGATCATCCATTCCGGACGGTTGCCGGATTCCATGAAGTTCTCGACGACCTTGAGCCGCTTCAGATACTTCTTCTGCTTCAGCTCGGAGGTGGTCGAAGCCAGTTCCGAACGCAGGTCGCCGGCGATCTTCTCCAGGTCCATGCCGGCCAGGAGGTCATGAATGGCCTCGGCGCCGATCATGGCGGTGAAACTATCCTCGCCATACTCGTCGACGGCGATCATGTACTCTTCCTCGCTGAGCAGCTGGTGCTCCTTCAGCGCGGTGAGGCCAGGTTCGGTGACGATGTAGTTCTCGAAATAGAGGACGCGCTCGATGTCCTTCAGGGTCATGTCGAGCAGCGTGCCGATGCGCGACGGCAGCGACTTCAGGAACCAGATATGGGCGACCGGAGCCGCCAGCTCGATATGGCCCATGCGCTCGCGGCGAACGCGCGACAGCGTGACCTCGACGCCGCACTTCTCGCAGATGACGCCCTTGTACTTCATGCGCTTGTACTTGCCGCACAGGCACTCATAGTCCTTGATCGGGCCAAAAATGCGCGCGCAGAACAGACCGTCACGCTCCGGCTTGAAGGTGCGGTAGTTGATGGTCTCCGGCTTCTTGATCTCGCCGAAAGACCAGGACAGAATCTTCTCAGGGCTGGCAAGCGATATCCGGATGGAATCGAACACCTGCGCAGGCGCCTGCGGATTGAAGAGATTCATGACCTCTTGGTTCATGCCGTTCTCCTTTTCGGGGTCCTCGAAGACCCCTTGCATCTAGCGCGGGCCAAACGCCCGCCGTCTTTGTCGGCCACTGGCCGTCGAATTCGATTGGCGCGCCGCGGAAAGCCGTGGCGCGCCATTGCCTTACTCGGCCGCGTCGGGCAGCCGGACAGGGTTGTCGTCGAGCTTGGTGTTCTCCAGCTCGACATTGAGGCCGAGAGACCGCATTTCCTTGACGAGAACGTTGAAGCTCTCGGGGATGCCGGCCTCGAAGGTGTCGTCGCCACGCACGATCGCCTCGTAGACCTTGGTACGACCGGCGACGTCGTCGGACTTCACCGTCAGCATTTCCTGCAGCGTGTAGGCGGCGCCGTATGCTTCCAGTGCCCAGACCTCCATCTCGCCGAAGCGCTGGCCACCGAACTGCGCCTTGCCGCCCAGCGGCTGCTGCGTGACGAGCGAATACGGACCGATCGAACGCGCGTGGATCTTGTCGTCCACGAGGTGGTGAAGCTTGAGCATGTAGATGTAGCCCATCGTCACCTTGCGATCGAACGGCTCGCCCGTCCGTCCGTCATAGAGCTGCGACTGACCTGATGTGTGCAGGCCCGCCTGCTCCAGCATGATGTTGATGTCAGCCTCATGCGCGCCGTCGAACACCGGGGTCGCGATCGAGACGCCGCGGCGCATCTGCTCGCTGAGGCGAACGATGCTCTCGTCGTCATAGTCACGAACCGGCTCGTTGCGGTCGTTGGCCGGGATGAAGCTCTCGAGCGTCTTGCGCAGCGGCTTGATGTCGCCGGCTGCCTTGTACGTGTCGATCAGCTCGCCGATCTTCCTGCCCATGCCCGCGCATGCCCAGCCCAGATGCGTTTCCAGGATCTGGCCGACATTCATGCGGCTCGGCACACCCAGCGGGTTGAGCACGATATCGGCATGCGTGCCGTCCTCGAGGAAAGGCATGTCCTCGACCGGAACGATCCGCGACACGACACCCTTGTTGCCGTGACGGCCGGCCATCTTGTCGCCGGGCTGCATCTTGCGCTTCACGGCCACGAAGACCTTGACCATCTTCATGACGCCCGGAGGCATTTCGTCGCCGCGCTGGACCTTCTCGACCTTGTCCATGAAACGCTGTTCGAGCGCCTTCTTGGAATCGTCGTACTGGCCACGCAGGGCTTCCAGTTCGCTCTGGAGCTTTTCGTTCTCCACGGCAAACTGCCACCACTGCGAACGCGGATACTCGTCGAGCGTATCCTTGGACAGCGTCGAGCCCTTCTTGAAGCCCTTCGGTCCGGCGATCGCTTCCTTGCCGACGAGCACGTCGGAAAGACGCGCGTAGACGTTACGGTCCAGAATGGCCTGTTCGTCGTCGCGGTCCTTGGCGAGGCGTTCGATCTCCTCGCGCTCGATCGCCATGGCGCGCTCGTCCTTCTCCACACCGTGGCGATTGAACACGCGCACCTCGACGACGGTGCCGAAAGTGCCAGGAGGCATGCGCATCGAGGTGTCGCGCACATCGGATGCCTTTTCGCCGAAGATGGCGCGCAGAAGCTTCTCTTCCGGCGTCATCGGGCTTTCGCCCTTCGGCGTGATCTTGCCGACCAGGATGTCGCCCGGCTGAACTTCCGCACCGATATAGACGATGCCGGCTTCGTCGAGGTTCTTCAGCGCTTCTTCCGAGACGTTTGGAATATCGCGCGTGATTTCCTCCGGTCCGAGCTTGGTATCGCGCGCCATTACCTCGAACTCCTCGATGTGGATCGAGGTGAAGACGTCATCGGCGACGATGCGTTCGGACAGGAGGATCGAGTCCTCGTAGTTGTAGCCGTTCCACGGCATGAACGCGACCAGCACGTTGCGGCCGAGCGCCAGATCGCCGAGCTCGGTCGACGGACCGTCGGCGATGATGTCGCCCTTGTTGACCCGGTCACCCATGCGAACCAGCGGACGCTGGTTGATGCAGGTGTTCTGGTTCGAACGCTGGAACTTCATCAGCCGGTAGATGTCGACGCCGGACTTGCCCGGATCGAGATCTTCGGTGGCGCGGATAACGATACGCGTCGCGTCCACCTGGTCGACGATGCCGCCGCGGCGGGCGCCGATGGCGGCGCCCGAGTCACGGGCGACGATCGGCTCCATGCCGGTGCCGACGAACGGCGCCTCGGCGCGCACCAGCGGCACGGCCTGACGCTGCATGTTCGAGCCCATCAGAGCGCGGTTGGCGTCGTCGTTTTCCAGGAACGGGATCAGGGCCGCGGCCACCGACACCATCTGCTTGGGCGACACGTCCATCAGATCGACGTTTTCGCGCGGCGCCATCATCACTTCGCCGGCGCTGCGGCAAATGACGAATTCGTCGACGAAACCACCGTTCTTGTCGAGCTCGGCGTTGGCCTGCGCGACATGGTGCTTGGCCTCTTCCATCGCCGAGAGATAGACGACGTCATTGGTCAGCTTGCCGTCGACGATCTTGCGGTACGGGCTCTCGATGAAGCCGTACTTGTTGACGCGTGCGAAGGTGGCCAGCGAGTTGATCAGACCGATATTCGGGCCTTCCGGCGTCTCGATCGGGCAGATGCGGCCGTAATGCGTCGGGTGCACGTCGCGCACTTCGAAGCCGGCGCGCTCGCGGGTCAGACCGCCCGGTCCAAGCGCCGAGAGGCGGCGCTTGTGGGTGATCTCCGACAGCGGGTTGGTCTGGTCCATGAACTGCGACAGCTGCGAGGAACCGAAGAACTCGCGCACGGCGGCAGCCGCCGGCTTGGCGTTGATCAGGTCCTGCGGCATGACCGTGTCGATCTCGATCGAGGACATACGCTCCTTGATCGCGCGCTCCATGCGCAGCAGGCCGACGCGGTACTGGTTTTCCATCAGCTCGCCGACCGAACGCACGCGGCGGTTGCCGAGATTGTCGATGTCGTCGATCTCGCCCTTGCCGTCGCGCAGCTCGACCAGCGTCCTGACCACGGCCAGAATGTCGTCCTTGCGCAGCACGCGCACGGTGTCCTCGGCCTTGAGCTCGAGACGCATGTTCATCTTGACGCGGCCGACGGCCGACAGATCGTAGCGCTCACTGTCGAAGAACAGCGAGTTGAACATGGCTTCGGCGGTTTCGAGCGTCGGCGGCTCGCCGGGGCGCATGACACGATAGATGTCGAACAGCGCGTCCTGGCGGCTCTCGTTCTTGTCGACGTTGAGCGTGTTGCGGATATAGGCGCCGACATTGACGTGGTCGATGTCGAGAACCTTGATCTCGTCTTCGCCGGTGCCGAGCAGAACCTTCAGCGTCTTCTCGTCGATCTCGTCGCCGGCCTCGAGGAAGATCTCGCCGGTGGCGTAGTTGACGATGTCCTCGGCCAGATAGTTACCGAGCAGGTCCTCGTCGGTGGCCTTGATCGCCTTCAGACCCTTTTCGCCAAGCGCCCTCGCCTGGCGGGCGGTGATCTTCTTGCCGGCTTCGACGACGACTTCGCCGGTATCAGCATCGACCAGGTCGCCGACGGCCTTGAGGCCGCGGAAACGCTCGACGTTGAACGGAATGCGCCAATGGTCGCCGGCGCGCTTGTAGGTGATCTTGTTGTAGAAGGTCGACAGGATCTCTTCGCCGTCCATACCGAGCGCCATCAGCAGCGACGTCACCGGAATCTTGCGGCGGCGATCGATGCGGGCGTGCACGACGTCCTTGGAATCGAACTCGATGTCGAGCCACGAGCCGCGATAGGGGATGACGCGCGCGGCAAACAGAAGCTTGCCCGACGAGTGCGACTTGCCCTTGTCGTGGTCGAAGAAGACGCCCGGCGAGCGGTGCATCTGCGAGACGATGACGCGCTCGGTGCCATTGACGATGAAGGTGCCGTTCAAGGTCATGAGCGGCATGTCGCCCATGTAG
>NZ_RZOL01000269.1:0-8244 GCF_004022985.1 Mesorhizobium sp. M7A.F.Ca.ET.027.02.1.1
CGGTCCTGCGGATGAACGACGAGCGTGGTGGCGGGATGTTCGATGATGGCCGGGCCGATGACTTCATGGCCGGGCTGAAGCAGATCCATCTCGTAGAGATTGGCCTTGTGCCAGCGCCCGCCGATATAGGCCTCGCGCACGCCCTTGTGGGCGACTGCCGGATCAGACTTGCCGAGCGGCCGCTTGAGCAGCACCGGCTTGACCTTGTCTGCGGTGGCGATCAGCCCGAGTTCGGTGATGGTGAAGCCGGCTTCGCCATAGCGCGACACGCGATGGTTGACCTTGGCATAGACCGCCTCGAACTCGTCGATAACCCCGCGCATGTCGTCGGCCGAACCGACCTCGGCCAGCGGCGCCATGACTTCGACGTCCTCGAGCTGGCCGGTGTAGCGCATCATCAGGAACGGCACGGTCCTGATCTTCTCCCTGGTATGGCCGTCGGCGATCATCTCGTCGACCGCTGCCTTGGTCAGGTCGTTCCAGACCGTGGTGACCTTGGCGCCGAAGGCGGCCAGCGTAGCCCCGTCGGCGCGTGACGGGATGTCGTGCTGGGTGGAGACGGAATGACGCCGCATGAAATCGGCCGTGGTGCAACCGAAGGCGGAGAAGGCGGCCGCGAACTGGAAGGTGATGATGTCCTTGAAGCCGATGCCCCTGGAGCAGCCGGCCAGATGCAAAGGTCCCGAGCCGCCATAGGACAGCAGCGTGAATTCGGAGGGATGGATGCCTTGCCCGGAAATGACCCGGCGCAGCGCGTTGTTGGCATCGGACTCCAGCATGTCGATCATGCCTTCCGCGGCTTCCTCGACACCAACGCCGAGCACGCTGGAGCACTTTTCCTCGAAGGCGCGGCGCGCCTTTTCGACCTGCAGCACGACCTTGCCGCCCAGGAAATAGTGTGGGTTGAGGCGGCCGAGGATGGCGTCGCAATCGGCGATGGTCGGCTCGGTGCCACCGCGATCGAAGCAGATCGGACCGGGATCCGAGCCGGCGCTTTCCGGCCCAAGCGAGACCTTCTTGGTCAGGGGATCGACCTTGAGGATCATGCCGGCGCCGGCGCCGATCGTGTCGAGATGCAGCGTCGGCACGTTGAGCTTGAAACGGTCCATCAGCGGCTCGTTCTCGATCCGCGTCTGGCCGCGTGTGATGACGCCCATGTCGAAAGAGGTGCCGCCCATGTCCGAGCAGATCAGCGAGTCGTTCCCGATCAGCTTGCCGACATAGGCAGCGCCCAGAATGCCGCCGATCGGGCCGGAGATCATGGTTTCATGCAGGCGCGGGTGGTTGATCGAGGTCAGGCCGCCGAAGGAGAGCAATGTCTGCACGCCATATTTGAAGCCGTATTTCTTCGAGACATCCTCAATGCCCTTGAGCTGCTTGCGGCCGCGCGACGTGGCGTAGGCCTCGATCAGCACCGAGTTCAGCCGCGACTGCTCGCGGATGACCGGACGAACCTCGTGGCTGGTGTAGACGATGATGTCGGCACCGGCCTTGTCGACCTCCGCGCGGCAGATCTCTGCGATGCGCTTCTCGTGCACCGGATTGACATGTGAGAAGATGGTCATGATGCAGATCGCCTCGACCTTGTCGGCGATCAATTTTTTCGCCGCGGCGGAGACTTCGTGTTCGTAGAGCGGCAACACGATGTCGCCGAACTGGTCGATGCGCTCGGTGACGCCATGCGTGCGGCGGCGCGGCACCAGCGGATCTGGATGGTGATGGGTGACGGCATGCAGCCGGTCGGCATAGGAATAGTCGGCCCAGGCCTGCAGCCCCCGGCCCATCAGGATCATGTCCTCGAGGCCCTTGGTGGTGATCAGGCCGAGCCGGCGGCCGGTGCGCGACAACAGTGTGTTGAGCATGCCGGTGCCGGAATAGAGCACGACGTTGACGCCGGAAAACAATGATTCCAGCGAGATGCCCCAGGCATCCGCCGCGTCCTCGGCAGACGCGAGAAAACCTTCGGCTTCGTTCTTCGGCGTGGTCGCCGACTTGCCGATCTTGAAGTGGCCGTCCTGATCGACAAGGATCGTGTCGGTCATGGTGCCGCCGGCGTCGATACCGATGACGATTGGATTGCCGACGATGGGGCCGGTGAGATTGGGTTGGGTCACGGTCGCCTCGGGATCTGGTCTAGGTTGACGCAAGGCTAGATTCGATGGGCGGCTTCGCGCCATATGCCTAAAGACATAATGACGGCTGAGCTGACATCGCCGAAAAAAGGGCATGCGCATGGGGACCATCTGGGCGCCGCTCGCCAAAGCGATCGCCGCCACCGGCACGGACAGGCATGTCGACTGCCTGATCGACCTGATCGGCGCGGATATCGAGCACGACCTCGTCACGGTGACGCGCTATTCGACGACGCAGACACCCGAATTCATCAAACACCGACGCTTCTCGGACGAAATGGTCCGGCGCTATCTCGACAATTACTATGTCTTCGACCCGTTCTATGCGTCGTGGCGACGCGAGCGAAGGCTGGGCATCATGCCGCTGAAACGGCTTGCCAACGATGAGGCCAAGCGCGGCCAGTACATAGCCGGCTTCCTGGCGCAGTCGGAGATCTGCGACGAGGTCGGCATCATGCTGGCGGACGGCGGCGACTGGTGCCTCGGCATCTTCCTCGACCGCTCGACCACGCCATTCAAGGACAGCGAGATCGCCCTGCTGGATGAACGGCTGCCGGTGTTCGAGGCGCTGCATGCGCTCGACATCAAGGCGCGCGGAACGGAATTCTCCCGCACGTCAGCGCCGACAGGCCCCGGCGCCTCGCCCCGGCGGGAACCGACCATTCCAGCCAGCCTGTGGCCGGAGCTGTCACTACGCGAGCGGGAATTGGTCCAACTGATCCTCGCCGGTCACCCGACGGCCAACATCGCCGAACGCCTCGGCATCACCGTCGGCACGGTCAAGAACCATCGCCGGCGCATCTACGAGAAGCTCGACATCACCACGGAGCGGGAATTGTTTTTGCAGTTCTTCCAGCATCGGGTCGACCGATAGCCCGGGTTCGGACAGCTAAGCGGGTTACGCTTTTCCCGTTGCAGGTTAGAGCTCATCCTCCCAATTGGCGCCGCCATAGAACACACGGAAGATCACCACTTGGTCGGATTCCACTGTAAAGGTCACCGTTACACGGCGCTCGAAACCGACAACCCGAAGGCCCTGGCCGCAGATCGTCACGGCGTGTTCCGCGCTCCGAGGCGTAGTCGAGACCCTGGCAGTAGGCTTCGATACGCTCGATATAGCGTATGGCCGTGACGTTGCCGGCGGCGATCTCGATGGTGTCGTATATCCATCTTAAGTCCGCTAAGGCTTCCGGCAACAGAACAATATGCCGGCGCTTCGCACATCCCTCTTAAAGCGGGCGGCGTGGTGAGCGCGGATGTCGTCAAAAGCCTGGTTGGCTGGGATAACTCGGGAAGGATCCGCCTTCCACCTGTCATAGGTCGGCACAACCTCCTCGCGGAGCCAGCGCTCTACGGCCGCGTCGCGCTCTTGCAGGGCGCGAAGGCCGGCGCGGATCACTTCACTGCTGGTCGCGTAGGTTCCTGATTCAACGAGACGGTCGATGAAAGCAGCCTGCTCTGTTGGTAGGCTGAAGGTGCGCTTTTCGGTGGCAGCCATGATTTCTCCTATAATGTCGGTGTGATTATATCATACCAATATCCAATACGTGAGAAAACCTGTCGGCCCAAGAAACCGACATCGGCGCTGCTAGCAGTCTCAAAATTCCTCTTGCGGAACCGCGCCGTCCCGGCTTAGTCTTTGCCTTCTCGCAAAAATGAAATTTAATTCCATTTGCCTGCAACCTTCTTGCCAGCGTCGTGCCCCCAGGAAAAATGAACGGCCCAATCGACTGAGAAAATATTTGATATATCATCTACCAGAGCGGAAATAGCTGACATGGTCCAGCAGACATCGATCCAGCCATCGGCGCCCTGGTTGCGGCTAGATGTCGATGATTCGGACTGGACCGACGCCGAGGTGTCGAGCCTGGTGCGCTGGTATCACCAGATGCTGCTCATCCGCCGTTTCGAGGAAAAGGTGCTCGATCTGGCCAATGCCGGGCTGGTGCATGGTCCGGCCCACGCCAGCATCGGACAAGAGGCCACGGCGGTCGGCGCCATGTCCGTGCTCGGCACCGGCGACCGCATCAACGGCACCCACCGTGCCCATCACCAGGTGCTGGCCAAGCTTGTCAACGCGCAGACGCCCGGCGGATTCGACCCGCTGCATGATGCTTTCAACCCAGGCATGCAGGGATCGGTTCGCGGCCTGATGGCCGAGATCATGGGCCTCAAGTCAGGCTATTGCGGCGGCCGTGGCGGCTCGATGCATATGCGCGACGATGCCTCCGGCATCCCAGGCACCAGCGCCATTATCGGCGGCAACCTGCCGCACGCGGCGGGCTATGCGCTCGCCGACAAACTGCTCGGCACCGGCAACATCTCGGTCGCCTTCTTCGGCGACGGCACGATGATGGCAGGGCCGGCCTATGAGGCGATGAACATCGCCGCGCTCTACCGGCTGCCGGTGATCTTTTTCGCCGAAAACAATCTCTATGCCGTCTCCACGCACATCAATGAGCAGACGCGAGAGACGCGGCTGGCCTCGCGCGGACCTATGCTCGGCTTTCGCGGCATCGAATGCGACGGCATGGATGTGGTGGCAGTCCACCATGCCATGCGCGAGGCGCGCCGGACGATTGAGGAAGACGGCGGCCCGGTGCTGGTCGAGGCGCTCTGCTATCGGTTTCTACACCAGAGCGGCGCCCGCCCGGGCAGCGAATTCGGCTACCGCACGCGCGCCGAGGAAGACGTCTGGAAAGCGCGCGACCCGCTTGCGACGATGGCGGCTCGCCTGAAGACGATGGGCATCCTGAACGCTTCGGACCTCGGTACACTCGACCAGCGCGTCATGGAGGTGGTCAACACCGCTGCCGATTCCCTGACCGAGATGAGCGGCAACGCGCTGCGCATTCCTGATCATCTGTGGCCGGACCCAAGCGACGTCGACAACCAGATCCGCGGCGATCTTTCCGAACTGAAGGGCGAGCGCTTCCTCAAGATCGAGGACGTGCCGCCGGCCGACACCAGGCCGGTCAAGTTCATGGTTGCCGCGTCCGAGGTGATTGCGCGCGCCATGGAGCAGGACGCGCGCATCATCATCATGGGCGAGGATGTGCACCGGCTGCGCGGCGGCGTTTCGGGCGCCACAAAGGGCGCGCTGGAGCGCTGGCCGGAGCGTGTGCTGGCGATGCCCATCGCCGAGAATGGTTTTGTCGGGGTGGCGCTGGGTGCAGCGCTTTGCGGCTTGCGGCCGATGGTCGAGATCATGTTCGGCGACTTCTGCCTGGTTGCCGCCGACCAGCTGTTCAACGCGGTCAGCAAGGTGCGCCACATGTTCGGCGGCGGCTTTCCGGTGCCAATCGTGGTCAGGGTGCGCGTCTCGCCGCACACCGGCTACGGCTCGCAGCATTCGGGCGATCCGTCCGGCCTGTTCGCCCTGTTTCCCGGCTGGCGCATCGTCGCGCCGACGACGCCCTTCGACTATATCGGCCTGATGAATTCAGCGCTGAAATGCGACGATCCGGTCGTCGTCATCGAGCATGTCGAGCTGTTCCCGAGCGAAGGCCCTGTGCCTGCGGACGACCGCGACTATTGCGTGCGGCTCGGCAAGGCGAAGATCGTCAGGCCGGGCAGCGCCTGTACACTGCTCACCAGCGCCAGCATGGTTGCCGTCGCCAGCCAGGTGGTCGAGGAGACCGGCGTCGATGCCGAGATCATCGACCTGCGCAGCCTCGACCCGACCGGGCTCGACTGGCCGCTGGTGGAGGCCTCGATCCGCAAGACCAACCGGGTAGCCGTCATCGAACAGGTGCAGCGTGGGCTATCGCTTGGCGGACGACTGACACAGGAGATTCAGGATCGCGTGTTCGATTATCTCGATCACGAGATCCTGCATGTGACGGGAAGCCTCTCGGCTCCCGTCGTATCGGCCCCGCTCAACCGCGCCGCACTGGGCGGCGCTGAAAAGCTCAAGGCCGCGCTTCAATCCCTCACTGCCGTGGGTGGATAGAGCGAACGCATTGCCACAAAGATCCGACAAGAAAATGGGAGAACTGACATGAGCATCCTACAGAGAAACAAGACCAGGGCGACGATGCTGGCAGCCGTGCTGCTGGCCACCAGCGCCTTCTGGGCGCCGGCCACGTTCGCGCAGGACAGCAAGCCGCTGGTCATTGCGCGCAACATCGACCTCAACTCGCTCGATCCGCACCGCGCCTTCTGCGACACCTGCCAGATCTACAATTCCAGCGTCTATGAATCGCTGCTGACGCTGGACAAGGACAACAAGCTGATCCCGTTGCTCGCTTCCAAATGGGAAGGCAATGCCGACCAGAGCAGCTTCACCTTCACGCTCGACCCGGCCGCCAAATTCTCGGACGGTTCGCCGGTCGAAGCCAAGGACGTGAAATGGTCCTGGGAGAGGCTGAAGAACCTCAAGGGCAGCGCCTCGTTCCTGATGGACAATGTCGCCTCGATCGAGACCCCGGACGCGCATACGGTGGTCGTCAAGATGGTCGCGCCGAGCTCCGAATTCCTCAACATCGCGGCGGCGCCCTACGCAGCGGTCGTCAACAGCAAGGTTGCTTCCGAAGCCGGCGCCAAGGCCGATGCGGACGCTTCGACGACAGACAATGCCGAGGCCTGGTTTCTGGCGCATTCGGCCGGCAGCGCACCGTTCGTGCTGAAATCCTATGAGCCCAATTCGGAACTGCGGCTGGCACGCAACGACAAATACTGGCGCACGGCGCCGGCGCTGAGCGAAGTCGTCATCCGCCAGACCAAGGATGCGGTGGCCCAGGCACAGATGCTGCAGAGCGGCACCGCCGACATCGCCATGCAGATCGACCCGGACACGGCCAAGACGATGACCGGCAGCGACGTGAAAATCGAGACCGTGCCGTCCTACAATTTCATCTATGTGGCGCTGTCGCCCGGCGCCAAGGCCAACAAGGTTCCGCTGACGCCCGAAGTGCGCGAGGCCATTTCGCTCGGTCTCGACCGTCCGAGCATCCTCGACTTCACCATCGGCTCCGAGGGCCAGTTGATCAGCGCACCGATCCCGCTCGGCTTCCCCGGCGGTTCGGGCTTCGAGGCGCAACCCTATGACGTCGCCAAGGCAAAGGAACTTCTGGCCAAGGCCGGCCATGCCGACGGCTTCGAGATGGAAGCGGCGTTTCCCGGCATGAACGTCTATGGCGTCGATCTGTCGCTGTTGATGCAGAAGGTTCAGCAGGATTTGGCCAAGATCAACATCAAGCTCGACCTGCAGCCGATCCCCTTCGCCAACTGGCGCGAACGCGTCAATGGCGACGGCATCCCGATGACGGCGGTGTTCTACGCGCCGGACTATTACGGCACGTCGCAATACGTCGATTATTTCGCCATGACCAAGGGCAGCCCGTGGGCGCGCCGCGCCGGCGCGGAGCGCGATCCGTCGGTGCTCAATCCGAAGGAAGCGGATATCTACAAGGCAGCCCTTGCGGCGAGCGGCGACGAGGCCGCCAAGCTGTGGCACCAGGCCGGCGAGGAGATGATCAAGGACAGGATCATCCTGCCGCTGATCAGCCCGAACCTGATCCTGGCCTACAAGTCGGACGTCAAGGGCGTGCGTTACAGCGCCTGCTGCAACCTCCCGCTGGCGGAACTCAGCCACTGAGCGAAAAGATGCGGGAGGCGGCCAGCCGCCTCCCGCTTCCTCATCCTGGACGGTCAGCAAATCCTGTTCTTCCAGCATTAAGATCAATATATGATATATCAACACGCGGAGAACTCGCTATGCCTTCCCTGATCAACTCCAAGGACCAGTTGCTGCGCGAGCGCGCGGCCTCGGTCATTCCGGGCGGCATGTGGGGACACATGGCGACGCGCTATCTCGGCTCCGCCTATCCGCAGTTCTTCGAGCGCGCCGACGGCTGCCGGGTCTGGGACGTCGATGGCCGCGAATACATCGACCTGATGTGCAGTTGGGGGCCCAATATCCTCGGCCACCATCATCAGGCGGTCGAGGCAGCGGCCGAGCGGCAGCGTCGTCTGGGCGATGCGATGAACGGCCCTGGCGAGGTGTTGGTCGAGCTGGCCGAACTGCTGGTCAAGACCGTCGCGCATGCCGACTGGGCGATGCTGCAGAAGAACGGCACCGACGCCACCACGGCCTGCGTGACGATCGCAC
>NZ_RZOL01000026.1:0-31532 GCF_004022985.1 Mesorhizobium sp. M7A.F.Ca.ET.027.02.1.1
CGACTGGAACAAGGTCATCTTCAAGATGCTGCATCTCAAGGGCATCTACGGCCGCGAGATGTTCGAAACCTGGTACAAGATGATCGCGCTTGTGCAGGGCCCACTGGATGTCTCCGGCCTGATCACCCACCGCATCGGCATCGACGATTTTCAGGCCGGCTTCGATGCGATGCGCAGCGGCAGTTCCGGCAAGGTGGTGATGGACTGGTAGATGCCGCCTAGCGCAGGATTCTGTTTTTCATCAACCATTTCACGGAGCGGGGCCACGCGTGGTTCGCACCCATGCGAAGATCGGTAAACCCCTCCGAAACATGTCTCCCGGTTTCGGCGTCAAGGATGCGAATGAACATAGTATGTTCCGTTCGGTTGACGCGCGTTACGACGCCAAGCAAGGCAAGCGACGCGCCGTGCTCCTTGGCAATCGGTCCTTCACAACCAGCGCAGTTGCGCAATCCGTGCGGCGCAGCAGCCTGTGTATCCCTCGCCGGCACATCAATTACTGTAAAGCGCCCAGACTGGGAGAGCATGTCCTTTGCAACTTGTGCCGATTCCGACAGATAGCGCCTGTCATATTCATCCGGGGGAATTATTCCCGCCCCGGCGCTCTTGTCCTCCAATTCGAAAGGGAACACTTC
Organism: Mesorhizobium sp. M7A.F.Ca.ET.027.02.1.1; assembly: GCF_004022985.1. Lineage (NCBI taxonomy): Bacteria > Pseudomonadati > Pseudomonadota > Alphaproteobacteria > Hyphomicrobiales > Phyllobacteriaceae > Mesorhizobium > Mesorhizobium sp. M7A.F.Ca.ET.027.02.1.1. The sequence continues at coordinate 636 of NZ_RZOL01000026.1, forward strand.
GATCGACATCGGCTTTGTCTGCTGGGCCTGCGCAAATGTGCAGGTGCCTACAAGTAGCGTCACCAGGACACTTAATGCGCGAATGCTCATCGTAGTCCTCCCGTCGGTGTAATGGGCATTATACGCGGCCTGACAACGCAAATCACGATCAAATCGAAAGCAATGCTATGCTTTGGCTGTGGTGGGAGCTCCCACGCAGTCTCGCTCGAACTCTGTCGTTTAGGGTGATTGGCTTGATCTTGGACTAACCCTTGCTCGGGACCAGGCTGGTCTCCAATGCAGCCAGTCCGCTGGTGATCGCCGTGCGCTCTTCAGCGCTGAGCCTTGCCAGCAAATCCCGTTCGAACGCCTTGGCCAGCGGCACCATCTCGCGATAGGCGGCAAGTCCCGTTCCGGTCAGCGTCAGATGTTCGATACGGCGGTCTTTTTCGTCCGGTTTTCGCGTCAGCCAGCGACGCCGTTCGAGCTCGGCGACAGCGCGCGAAACCTTTGTCTTGTGCATGGCCGATTGCTCACCGATTGCAGACGCCGTCATCGTTCCATGCTGCCCCAGCCCCGAAAGGGTGCGCCATTCCGGCCGCGTCAGGCCGTGGCTATCCTTGTAAATCCGCGAAAATTCGCGGCTGACGGCGTCGGCAAGCCGGTAGAGCCGGTAGGGCAGGAAATTTTCCAGATTGAGAATTTCAGGCGCGTCGGACGCTTCGCTCTTGATCGCCATTTTTCAAAGCCGCCATTGATGGTTACATTTTCAATGGTTACAAATGAAACCAGTTTGGTCAATTGAGATCCATTCCGGGGAGGAAGCAATGGCCTTTTCCTACATGCCGGGCTTCGGCAACGGCTTCGAAACCGAGACGCTGCCCGGTTCGCTGCCACAAGGACGGAACTCCCCGCAGCGGCCGGCCTACGGCCTCTATGCCGAGCAGCTTTCGGGCTCGCCCTTCACCGCCCCGCGCGGCACCAATGAGCGCTCTTGGCTCTACCGGATCCGGCCGAGCGTCAAGCACACTGGCCGCTTCAAGCCTGCGAGCTATCCCTTGTGGAAGAGTGCGCCCAATGTCGGCGATCATGAGTTGGCGCTTGGCCAATACCGCTGGAATCCGGTGCCGATGCCGAAAGAGCCGACCGATTTTATCGCCGGCATGCGCAGCATCACCACCGCCGGCGACGTGCTCGGCCAGACCGGCATGGCGGCACACGTCTATGTCGCCAACCGCTCGATGGTTGACGATCATTTCTTCAACGCCGACGGCGAATTGCTTGTCGTGCCCCAGGTCGGCGCTTTGCGCTTCGTCACCGAGATGGGCGCCATCGAACTGCGCCCCGGCGAGATCGCCGTGCTGCCACGCGGTCTGGTCTTCAAGGTCGAACTCGTCGATGCCGAAGTGCGCGGCTATGTCTGCGAAAACTACGGCGCCAAGCTGACGCTGCCCGACCGTGGCCCGATCGGCGCCAATTGCCTGGCCAATCCGCGCGATTTCAAGACTCCTTGCGCCTGGTTCGAGGAGAAGGAAACGCCGTGCCGGCTGACGGTGAAATGGTGCGGCAATTTCCATGTCACCGAGATCGGCCATTCGCCGCTGGACGTCGTTGCCTGGCACGGCAACTACGCTCCCTACAAATATGATCTGGCGACCTTTTCGCCTGTCGGCGCGCTGCTGTTCGACCATCCCGACCCGTCCATCTTCACGGTGCTGACCGCACCGAGCGGCGAGGAGGGCACGGCCAACATCGACTTCGTCATCTTCCCGCCGCGCTGGCTGGTGGCGGAAGATACGTTCCGGCCGCCCTGGTACCACCGCAACATCATGAGCGAGTTCATGGGCCTGATCCACGGCCAGTACGACGCCAAGGAAGAAGGTTTTGTGCCCGGCGGCATCAGCCTGCACAATCTGATGCTGGCCCATGGGCCGGATGCGCCTGGCTTCGAAAAGGCCTCGCGCGCGGACCTGAAACCGGTCAAGCTCGACAACACCATGGCGTTCATGTTCGAGACCCGATTTCCGCAAATGCTGACCCGCTACGGCGCCGAGCTCGAAACCCGGCAGGACAATTACATCGACTGCTGGGCGGATCTGAAGAAGCGTTTCAACGGCACGCCCGAGGGCGACTGGTCTTGAGCACCGAGCCAATGCCGGATCGGCTGGTGCTTTTGGGCTCGAAGGGTGGTCCGGCATTGCGGCCGGGTGGTCCGTGGCCGAGTTCGTCGCTGCTGCAGATCGGAGGCCGCAGCATCGTCGTCGACTGCGGGCTTGGCGTCACGCGCGGTCTGGTCGATGCCGGTATCAGCCTGAAGGCGCTCGACCTGATCTTCATCACGCATCTGCACTCCGACCATGTCCTGGAACTGGGGCCGCTGATCCACACCGCCTGGACGGCGGGTCTGGCCACGCCCGTCGGCGTGTTCGGTCCGCCCGGCACTATTCACTACTGGCGGCGCTTTTGCCAGGCGATGGAGTTCGATATCGAGATCCGCATCGTCGATGAAGGCCGGCCGGATATTCGCGACCTGGTTTCGATCAGCGAATTCGACGAAGGCCAGGTGCTCGAGCAGGGCGGCTTGACGGTTTCGGCGCTGCGCGTCGAGCATCCGCCGGTGACCGACTGTTTTGCCCTGCGCTTCGAGCACGGCGGGAAAAGCGTGGTGTTCTCCGCTGACACGGCCTTCTTTCCGCCGCTGGCGGATTTTGCCCAAAGCGCCGATACCCTCGTCCATGAAGCCATGCTGGAGGAAGGCATCGAGCGGCTGGTGGCCAGGACCGGCAATGGCGCGCGGCTGAAAGGCCACCTGCTCGCCAGCCATAGCTTTGCCGAAGAGGCCGGCATCATCGCCAGCGATGCCGGCGTGAAGAGGTTGGTGCTCAACCACCTCATTCCGGCCGACGACGCCAAGATCGGCGAGGCCGACTGGACTGACGCTGTCAGGAAAACATGGGCCGGCGACTTGACGATCGCCCGCGACGGCCTTGTTGTGGAGTTAAGCAGCGAGAAAGCTGCACAAGGAGAGGAAACTGCATGAAGCTTGCCACATTGAAGGACGGGACGCGCGACGGAAAACTCGTCGTCGTCTCGCGCGACTTGACACGCTTCACCGACGCCTCGTTCCTGGTGCGCACGCTGCAGGCGGCGCTCGACGACTGGCGCCGCATCGCCCCGCATCTCGCGACAATAGCGGAATCGCTTGAGAACAATGCGGTGCCGGCGGAGCGCTTCCACGAGCATGACGCCCACTCGCCGCTGCCGCGCGCCTATCAATGGGCCGACGGCTCGGCTTATGTGAATCATGTCGAACTGGTGCGCAAAGCGCGCGGCGCCGAGATGCCTGCGAGCTTCTGGACCGACCCGCTGATCTACCAGGGCGGCTCAGATTCTTTCATTCCGCCACGCGATCCGATCCGCATGGCTGACGAAGCCTTCGGCATCGACATGGAAGGCGAAGTCGCCGTCATTGTCGACGACGTGCCGATGGGCGCCAGTGTCGATGAGGCGCGCGCGGCGATCCGGCTGGTCATGCTGGTCAATGACGTCACGCTGCGCGCGCTCACCGGACCGGAACTGGCCAAAGGTTTCGGTTTTTTCCAGTCAAAACCGTCCTCGGCGTTTTCGCCTGTCGCGGTGACGCCGGACGAACTGGGTGATGCCTGGGACGGCGGCAAGGTCAGCCTGCCGCTGCTCGCCGATCTCAACGGCAAGCCGTTCGGCCGGGCCAATGCCGGTATCGACATGACCTTCGATTTTCCGGCGCTGATCGTTCACGCAGCAAGGACACGGCCATTGGCGGCCGGCACGATCATCGGCTCGGGGACCGTCTCCAACAAGCTCGACGGCGGGCCGGGCAAGCCTGTTTCGGCCGGTGGCGCTGGCTATTCCTGCATCGCCGAACTGCGCATGATCGAGACCATTGTGTCAGGCGAATCCAAAACGCCGTTCCTGCGCTTCGGCGACACGGTGCGCATCGAGATGAAGGACAAAGCTGGGCATTCGATCTTCGGCGCCATTGAGCAGAAAGTCGAGAAATACGAGAGGTAAGGGCATGACGGGGGACTATCTGCTGGCCGGTGTCTGGGCACTCGCCATACTGGCGGTCTTCATCCAGGCGATCCGGCTGAGCTACCGCATTGAGGCGCGATCGCCCGGCCTGACCAACCGCAGCGGCTTTCCGCGCAAGGCGATGATGTTCCACACCATCACCAACATGAACGTCGCGCGCGACGAGGAAACGCAAGCCATGCGGCGGCGCATGAACCGGCTTCTGCTGATCGTTCTTGCCGGATTCGCGATCATGGGGGCAGGCTTGCATCTGATGCGGGCAGGGGGATGATCTCGTGAACCTGCTCGACCATCTGCGCCGTATGGCCGGCAACAATCTGTGGTCGAACGACCGGCTCTACCGCGCGGTGCTGTCGCTCCAGCCAGGCGAGTTCGAGGCCGAACGCACCAGCTTCTTTCCATCGATCAAGGCGACGCTCAACCACATCCTTGCGGTCGATCTTCTCTACCTCGATTTTCTCGAAGAGGGTGGTCTCGGTGCTGCCGCCCATGACGACTTCGTGCCCCTCGACGAGCCGGGGGCGTTGTTTGCGGTGCAGGTCGCAGCCGACCGGCGGCTGATCGCCTTTTGCTATAGACTGTCGGCCGACGACCTCGATCGGCAGGTTATCACCGACCGGCGCGAGGACGGCATGATCCCCGAGCGCATCGGCGACATCCTCGCCCATGTCTTCCTGCACGACATCCATCATCGCGGCCAGGTGCACGCCATGCTTTGGGGGACGTCGGTCAAGCCGCCGCAACTGGATGAGTTTCTGCTCTATTATGATGCGAAGCTGAGGGAGAGAGAGGTCGAGCGGTTGGGGCTCTAATTAATCGTCAAGCCGCTCGGCCCTTTCAGAGCAGCGGTGGCGCCGATAGGTCTTTCCTTGCCGGGGGGCGGCAAGAGACGCGCTACGACCCTGCCGCGCCGGGTGATTACGATCTCCTCGCCGGCATTTGCACGCCTGACGAGTTCCGACAGTTTGGCTCTGGCTTCCGTAATAGAGACGTGCACGGCTCGACCTCGCTAGGCCCAACCTTAAGCCAAAGCCGGGCCGCAGCGAGAGTAACCTTACGCCGCTTTGCCGTCCACCTTGATCACCCCGCGCTTGATCTGGTCCTGCTCGATCGATTCGAACAGCGCGCGGAAATTGCCTTCGCCAAAACCTTCGTCGCCCTTCCTCTGGATGAACTCGAAAAAGATCGGCCCGATCACGGTTTTCGAAAAGATCTGCAGCAGGATCTTGGTCGTGCCGCCATCGACGACGCCTTCTCCATCGATCAGGATGCCGTGCTTCTTCATGCGCTCGATCGGTTCGTCATGGCCGTTCACGCGGTCGTACGACATGTCGTAGTAGGTCTCCGGCGGACCGGGCATGAATTTCAGCCCGTTCTCGGTCAGCCTATCGGTGGCGGCATAGATCTCGTCGGTGCCGACAGCGATGTGCTGGATGCCCTCGCCATTGTATTTCTTCAGATATTCGGCGATCTGGCTGGTCTCGTCCTTGGACTCGTTGAGCGGAATGCGGATCTTGCCGCAGGGCGAGGTGATGGCGCGGCTCACCAGGCCGGTGATCTTGCCGTCGATGTCGAAGAAATGGATCTGCTTGAAGCCGAACAGATTGCGGTAGAAATCCCACCATTTGTCCATCTGGCCGCGATAGACATTGTGGGTCAGGTGATCGAGATAGTAGAAGCCGACGCCTTCCGGCCGTGGGTCGCGAGCGCCCAGCCATTCGAACTCGGCATCATAGGCCGAACCCTTCTTGCCATAGGTCTCGATGAAGTAGAGCAGCGAGCCGCCAATGCCGATGATTGCTGGCACGTCGAGCGCTTTGTCGGCGCCTTCGTAAGGCATGGCGCCCTTGGCAACCGCATGATCGAAAGCGTGTTTGGCATCCACCACCCGCCAGGCCATCGAGGCAGCACAGGGGCCGTGCTTGTCGACGAACTTCATCGCATGCGAGCCGGGCTCGGCATTGACGACATAGTTGATGTCGCCCTGCCGCCAGATGGTGACGTCTTTCGTGCGGTGCCTGGCCACGGCGAGATAGCCCATGCGGGTGAACAGTTCGGCCAGTTTCTCCGACTCCGCATGCGCGAATTCGACAAACTCGAAGCCGTCGGTGCCGGCCGGGTTGTCCTTGCCGATCCTGGCGGGCGGGGCGTCGTGCGGGAATGGACCCATGATATTCCTCCGAAAGCTGGCCTGGCCTGAAAAGGCCATTTGACACGATCATAACGCGGAGGAGGCGCACGGTGCTTGCATTCAAACGCTTGAAATGATGATGTCATGCGTGAAGCGTGCATGATGTGAGGAAAAACCATGGATGAGGCGCGCATTGACCAGTTTGACCGCAAGATAATGGCGCTGTTGCAGGGTGATGCGCGGCTGACCAACAACGATCTTTCGGAGCGGGTGAACCTGTCGGCGTCGCAATGCTCGCGCCGCCGCCAGCGGCTGGAGGAGGACGGCTTTATCAAGGGCTATCGCGCCGTTCTCGACCGCGACAAGCTCGGTTTTTCCCTGGTCAACGTCATTTCGGTCACGCTCGCCACGCACAACCGCGACAATGCGCGGCGCTTCGGTGAACTGGTGGCGCGGCTGCCTGAGGTGCAGGAAGCGCACGCGCTGACCGGCGAGATGGATTACATCCTGAAAGTGGTGACGCCCGACTTGAAATCGCTGTCTGAATTCGTCAACGGCGTGCTCCTGCCACACGAATCCGTGCAGCACGTGAAGACAGCGATCGTGCTGGAGACGTTGAAGGAGACCGGCGCGCTGCCGATCTAAATCTTGGGCGGATCAACCCTTCGACTGCTGGATCAGCCCATAGAGATTGGTGCAGCGGGCGCCGGAGCGGCAATAGGCGAAGACCGGGCCGTCGAGCTCGTCGAGCGCTTCGGCCTGATCCTCGACATTCTCGGCGGTGATCTGGCCGCTGATGACGGGGATGTAGCGGAAGGCGAGCCCTGCGGCTTCGACCGCCGCCTTGACGGTGTCGGCAGAAGGCTGGCCGGGCTGTTCGTCATCGGGCCGGTTGCAGATGACACTCTTGAAGCCGGCTTCCTTGATGGCGGCGACGTCCTCAGGCTGGATCTGGCCCGAAACCGAATAGTCCTCGCTGATTTCGCGGTATTCCATGGCAGCATCCTCGCAAACTGGTCAGGCGGCAGTCTTGCCACTCCCCGACATGGGCGGCAATCCGTACCGAAGGAATTCTCTGCCAAATAGACACTGCGTGCCGGAAAATCCAACCGGGCCGATGCGGCCCGGCTGGACAATCCTCCATACTCAGCTGCCGAGAATGGCGCCTTTGATCTGACGGATGTTGTTGTGCATCATGTCGATATAGGTCGCGGCCGGGCCGTCGGGCTGCGACAGCGCATCCGAATAGAGCGTGCCGCCGACCTTGATGCCGGTTTCGCTGGCGATCTGTTCGATCAGGCGCGGGTTGGTGATGTTCTCGACGAAGATCGCAGCCGCCTTGTCCTGCTTCACCTGATTGACCAGTTTGGCGACGTCTGCGGCGGATGGTTCGGAGTCGGTCGAGATGCCTTGCGGGGCGAGGAAGGTCAGGCCGTATGCGTGTTCGAAATAGCCGAAGGCGTCATGCGAGGTGATGACGACGCGCTTGTTCTCCGGGATTGAGGCGATCGCCGCTTTCACTTCGCCTTCGACCGCGTCGAGCTTCTTCGTGTAGGCGGCGGCATTGGTCTGGTAGCTGACGCAGCCTTCCGCATCCGCTGCGCAGAAAGCCTCGGCGATGTTCTTCACGTAGATCCTGGCATTGGCGATCGACTGGAAGGCGTGCGGATCGGTGACCGTCTTGCGGCCGTCGGTGCCGGCACCTTCGGCCGCGTCGGCATCCGCGAATTCAGGTTTGAAATCGATCGGCGTCACGCCCTTGGTCAAGGTGATGATAGACGCCTTGGTGGCGCTGGCATCGACCAGCCGCTGCAGGAAACCTTCGAAATGCAGGCCGTTGACCAGAACGATGTCGGCCTTGGCCATGGCCACCGCATCGGCCGGGCTCGGCTCGTAGACATGGGCGTCGCCATCCGGCCCGACGATGGTGGTGACGTCGATGCGGTCGCCGCCGACATTTTTGGCGAAATCGGCAATGACGGTGAAGCTGGCGACCACTTTCAGCGGTGCGGCCAAGGCCGACGATGCGCCAAAAGCGGTTAATGTTATAACGCTCATCGCCAGGGCGGCATGGATCGATTTCAGCATAGACGGGTCTCCTTCTAGGGGCGGGGATCAGGCCGTTCTGTGACGGTGATGGATGATGCGCGCGCGCAGAATGCCGCGCGTGCCAAACAGGATCGAGGCGAAATAGACGACGCCGGCCGACAGGATGATGGCCGGGCCGGATGGCAGCGACGCGTGATAGGACAAAAGCAGCCCGGCGACGCAGGACGCAAAGCCGATCAGCACCGCCAGCACGCACATCGGCTCGACGCGAACTGTCCAGAAGCGGGCGGCTGCGGCCGGCAGCATCATCAGCCCAACCGACAGAAGCGTGCCGAGTGCCTGGAAGCCGCCGACAAGGTTGAGCACGACAAGGCCGAGGAAGATGAAATGCACCGGACTGCCGAGCCGGCTGACCGAGCGCAGGAACAGCGGGTCGAGGCATTCGGCGACCAGCGCCCGCCAGAAGATGGCGAGGCTGACCAGCGTCACCGCGACGATGCCGCCGATCAGCGTCAGGGCCTCATCGTTGAGCGCCAGCACGGTGCCGAACAGCACATGCATGAGATCGACGCTGGAACCGCGGATCGACACCATCAGCACGCCGATGGCGAGCGAAATCAGATAGAACGCCGCCATCGAGGCGTCCTCGCGCTGTATGGTGAAGCGCGAGACGGCGCCGGCGCCGAGCGCGACGATGACGCCGGCGATCAGGCCGCCGATGGTCATCGGCAGGATCTCCAGCCCATAGAACAGGAAGCCGGCGGCCGCGCCGGGCAGGATTGCATGCGCCATCGCGTCGCCCGACAGGCTCATGCGCCGCAGCATCAGGAAGACGCCGATAGGGCAGGCGCCGAGCGACAGCATCAGCGAACCGATCAAAGCCCGCTGCATGAAGCCGAAATCGGCGAAGGGCGCGATGACAAGACCGTAAAGCATGTCCATCAGGCAGCCCTCGGTCCGACGCCGTGTCGATGGTCATGGTGATCGTGGCCATGGTGATCGTCACCATGAGCGTCCTCGCCCGGCTCGCACCAGGGTGCATTTTCTTCCCAGGCTTCGTGGAAGCGGCGGGCGCGCAACAGGTTGTCAGGTTTCAGCGTTTCCCTGGTTTCGCCCCAGGCGATCGGCTGGCGGGCGAGAAGCAGCGTTTCGGGGAAATTCTGCCGCACCAGGTCCAGATCGTGGACGACAACCATGATGGTGCGTTCCTCGCCGTGCCAGTGCTTGATCAGGGCAATGAGGTCGCCGACCGTCTTGGCGTCGACGGCGTTGAAGGGTTCGTCGAGCAGGATGAGGTCGGCGTCCTGCAGCAGGACGCGCGCAAACAGCGTGCGCTGCAACTGACCGCCCGACAGCGTGTCGATCGGGCGCTTTTCAAAGCCGCCGAGGCCGACCGCCATCAGCGCCTTGCTGACGTCATCGCGATCTTCCTTGGTGTAGCGGCCAAGCAGGCCGCGTCGTGGCCACAGGCCGAGCGAAACCAGATCGACCACCCGTGCCGGAAAGGAGCGGTCGAGCTCCGATTGCTGCGGCAGATAGGCGGCACGTACACCGGGCGCGCGGATAACCTCGCCGGCCATTGGCTTCAGGACGCCGACAATGCCTTTCATCAGCGTCGATTTGCCGGAGCCATTGGCGCCGACCACAGCGGTCAGCGAGCCCTTGCGGATGGTGCCGTCGAGATGATGGATCGCCGGATGGCTGCCGTAGCCAAGCGTCAGGTCGCGGAATGTCAGGCAGGTATTTGTCATTCTGCGATCCGTAGGCGGCGAAATCCGGCTGCTGGCAGCGGCCGATTGGATATGTGATGTTATTACATTAGTCAACAAGCCAATCCGGCGGAATTGCGGCCGCGGGGCAACTTGCCGTGTGTGCATGCCATATGCCGTTGGCCCAAGGGGATTCGACCTGGCGACCTTGCCCCAAGCCGGCCGCGACTCTAAAGAAGCGCAACCGTCACAGGAAGGAACCATCCAATGAGCATTCGTCGCATCGATGTCGGCCCGCGCATGAGCCAGATCGTCATCCATGGCAATACCGTCTATCTGGCTGGTCAGGTCGGCCAGCCAACCGGCAACGTCGCTTCGCAGACCAGGGACATCCTGGCGGCTGTCGACGAATTGCTGGCCAAGGCTGGCTCCGACAAGACCAAGATCCTGCAGGCGATCATCTGGCTGGCCGACATGAGCACCTTTGCCGAGATGAACGCGGAATGGGACAAGTGGGTGCCGCAGGGCAACACGCCAGCCCGTGCCACCGGCGAAGCAAAGCTCGCCACCCCGGACTATCTGGTCGAGATTATTATTACCGCCGCGATTTGAGTTTTTACCCTCCCCCTTGTGGGGAGGGTCGCTGCAAAGCAGCGGGGTGGGGGTCGGCGCCGCACCCCCACCCCGTTTCGCCACCATTGCTTCGCAATGCCGGCTCGCCGACCCTCCCCACAAGGGGGAGGGTGAAGAAAGACTACCCCTGCGGCCTGAACCTTGCCACCAGCGTGTGGCTCTCGGCCGCGTAGGTAAAGCGCACATGGGTGACCGGATGTTCGGCGCTCCATGTCCGTCGCTCGACCACCAGGCACGGCGCGCCGGCTTCGATGTCGAGTGCGGCCGCTATATGTCTGTCGGCGGCGACAGCGCGAATCCGGTGCTCGGCTTCGCTCCACGGCACGCGGCCGATCAGCCATGGTCCTGGTGCGATGGCCACGAATTCCACGTCTGCTGCCTCGGGTACGGCGGTGAGGTTGATCAGCCGCTGTTCATGCGCGAACGGCCGCTCGCCGGCGAAATGCCCGCATTCCAGCGCCACAACCGGTCCGGCCAAGCCCAATTCCAGCAGGGCGCGATCCTCGGCGCTGCTGCGCCTTTTGTGCCGAGCGACGCGCTCGTAGCGGTAAGGCAAGCCGAGCGCTTCGACCTCGATGCGGATATCGTGGATTTCCAGCACCGCCGCTTGCGACTGCGGCCGGCGCACAAAGCTGCCTGAGCGGCGGCGTCGTTCGATCAGCCCGGCCTTGGCAAGCTGTGACAGCGCCTTGTTCACCGTCATGCGCGAGCAATTGTATTGCACGCTCAGTTCGTGCTCGAACGGGATGCGATGGCCGGGCGCCCAGGCACCGGACGTGATCTTCTCGCTAATGTCGGTCAGGATGCGCTGGTGCAGCGAGCCGCCACCTTCCGCTACCACTGTGCCGGCCATGCTCATGCCGAAAGCGCCGTCATCACGCTGCGAAACCGCTCGGCGATAGCCTCTCGCTCCACATGCCTGCCGCCGCTGACCTGCTTGAGCCCATGCACCCAGACGCAGTCGACCTTGCCGCCATTGGCGAAGATCCAGGCGTCCAGGATCGCGTCGCCGCTCTTGCCGGCCAGCGAGGGATTTTTGGGATCGAGCGAGACGAGATCGGCGGATGCGCCGGCGGCGATCTGCGAGATGCCGGCGCCAAGGGCGACGCTGCCCCCGTCCAGCGCGGCATCAAACAGCGCCCGGCCGGTCGAGCCGCCCGCGACCGCCAGCACATTGCGGGCGCGGTGGGCGAGGCGCTGTGAATATTCGAGCTGGCGCAATTCGTCGGGCAGGCCGATGAGCACGTTGGAATCGGAGCCGACGCCAAAGCGGCCGCCATGGTCTCTGAACAGTGGCGCGGCAAAAGTGCCGTCACCGAGATTGGCTTCGGTGATCGGGCAGAGACCGGCGATGGCGCCGCTCCTGGCCATGGCAACGGTTTCAGCATCGGTCATGTGCGTGGCGTGGATTAGGCACCAGCGCTTGTCCACCTTGGCATGGCCAAGCAGAAATTCGACCGGCCGCGCGCCCGACCAGGCAAGGCAATCCTCGACCTCTTTCACCTGCTCTGCAATGTGGATGTGGATAGGCCCATCCGGCGCTAGGGCAGTCACCTCAATCAGTTCTTCCGGCGTCGCGGCGCGAAGGCTGTGCGGAGCGACGCCGACGACAGCCTGATTCAACGCGCGAACCGATTCGCGGCATTTCTCAACAAGCCGCGAGAACCGATTCACATCGTTGATGAATCGCCGCTGGCCTTGGTTTGGCGCGGCGCCGCCGAAAGACGAGTGCGCATAGAACACTGGCAGCAGCGTCAGGCCGATACCTGTTTCGCCGGCCGCCGCCGCGATGCGCTCGGCCATCTCGGCAAGATTGGCGTAGGATTTTCCATCCCGGTCGTGATGTAGATAGTGAAATTCGCCGACGCGGGAAAAACCGGCCTCCAGCATCTCGACATAGAGTTGTGCGGCAACCGCCTCGACCTGATCGGGTGTCATCGACAGGGCGAAACGGTACATCACCTCGCGCCAGCTCCAGAAACTGTCGGCGGAGGGGCCGCGAAGTTCGGCAAGGCCGGCCATGCCGCGCTGGAAGGCGTGGCTGTGCAAATTGGGCATGCCGGGCAACAGGATCGCGTGGCGTTCGTCGCCGGCTGCTGCTGCGGCGCCAGGCTGAACGGCTGTAATGCGTCCCTCGGCCAGGGTGAGCCGCACATTATCGCGCCAGCCATCGGGAAGGAGCGCCTGTTCCGCAAAGATCGCTGCCACTTTTCTCTCCGGTTCTCTGTCTCTCATGCGATGATGGCACTTGCAGTGCGTTTCAATATGTATATACATAATCGTCATCGATTGAAACGGAAAAGATGATGGCTGGACAGAGCAAAAGCCGGGCAGGGGATCTTCGTCTGTGGCGCAATGCGCGGCTAGCGACAATGGCCGACGGGTCTGCCGGACTTGGCGTCGTCGAACATGGCGCGGTCGCTGCGCGTGACGGCCGCATTGTCTATGCCGGCCCCGAGTCGGAGCTGCCCCCAACACTTGCCCTGGCCGCAGAAACGGTCGATTGCGAGGGCCGCTGGATCACGCCTGGCCTGATCGACTGCCACACCCATCTGGTCCACGCCGGCAACCGCGCCAACGAATTCGAGATGCGGCTGGCCGGCGCCACCTATGAAGAGGTCGCCCGGGCCGGCGGCGGCATTGTTTCGTCGGTCAAATCCTTGCGCGCCGCCAGCGAAGACGAACTGGTCACTCAATCGCTGCCGCGCCTCGATGCGCTGATCGCCGAAGGCGTGACCACCGTCGAGATCAAGTCCGGCTATGGCCTCGACCTCGAAAACGAGAAGAAATCGCTGCGTGCAGCCCGCCAACTGGGCGCGCAACGGGCGGTGACGATCCGCACCACCTTCCTCGGCGCTCACGCGCTGCCGCCGGAAGCCAAGGGCGACAAGGACTACTTTATCGATCTGGTCGCCAATAAGATTCTTCCATCGGTTGCCGCCGAGGGGCTGGCCGATGCCGTCGACGGTTTCTGCGAAGGCATCGCCTTTTCGCCGGAACAGATGGCGCGCGTCTTCGATGCGGCCAAAGCAGCAGGCCTGCCGGTCAAGCTCCATGCCGACCAGCTGTCCAACCTGCATGGCGCCGAACTCGCCGCCCGTTACGGTGCGCTGTCGGCCGACCATCTCGAATACACCGATGATGCCGGTGCAGCGGCGATGGCCAAGGCCGGAACCGTGGCGACGATCTTGCCCGGCGCCTACTATTTCATTCGCGAAACCAAGAAGCCGCCGATCGGCCTGTTTCGCCAGCACGGCGTCAAGATGGCTGTCGCCACCGACAACAATCCCGGCACTTCGCCGCTGACCTCGCTGCTTCTGACCATGAACATGGCCGCGACCCTGTTCGGCCTGACGGTCGATGAATGCCTCGCCGGCGTCACCCGCGAGGCCGCCCGCGCGCTTGGTTTGCTGGGTGAAACCGGCACGCTGGAAGCCGGAAAATCGGCCGACCTGGCGATCTGGGACATCGAGCGCCCCGCCGAACTCGTCTATCGCATGGGCTTCAACCCACTGCATGCCCGCATCTGGAGAGGACAATGACCGAACTGACCCTGAAGCCCGGCAATGCGACGCTGGCCGACTGGCGCGCCATCTATCGTGGCGCCGTGCCCAAGCTGGACAATGCCTGCCGGCCAAAGATCAAGGCGAGCGCCGAGGCTGTCGCCAGGATCGTTGCCAAGGGCGAGCCGGTCTATGGCATCAACACCGGCTTCGGCAAACTGGCCAGCGTCCGCATCCCGGCCGAGGATCTCGAGACCTTGCAGCGCAACATCGTCCTGTCGCACGCCGCCGGCGTTGGCGAGCCGATGCCGGTTGCTGTCTGCAGGCTGATGATGGCGCTGAAGCTCGCCAGCCTGGCGCAGGGCGCGTCGGGCGTGCGGCCGCAAACCATCGAATTGCTGGAAGCAATGCTGGCCAACGACGTCATCCCGGTGGTGCCGGCGCAAGGTTCCGTCGGCGCCTCCGGCGACCTCGCCCCGCTGTCGCACATGACGGCGGTGATGATCGGCGTCGGCGAATGCTTCACCCCGCATGGCCGTTTCCCGGCCAAGGTCGCCTTCGTCTCGCATGGATTGGAACCGGTGACGCTGGGCGCCAAGGAGGGCCTGGCGCTGCTCAACGGCACCCAGTTTTCGACCGCCTATGCGCTGGCCGCCTTGTTCGAGGCCGAAGTGCTCTACCAATCGGCGCTGGTCGCCGGTGCCCTGTCGACCGACGCGGCAAAAGGGTCCGACGCCCCCTTCGATCCGCGCATCCATGTGCTGAGAAAGCATCCCGGCCAGATCGAGACGGCCGACGCCCTGCGCAATCTGATGGCCGGCAGCGCCATCCGTGAATCGCATCGGGTTGGCGACGAACGCGTGCAGGATCCGTATTGCCTGCGCTGCCAGCCGCAGGTGATGGGCGCTGCACTCACCGTGCTGCGCCAGGCGGCCGACACGCTGGGCACCGAAGCCAATGGCGTCACCGACAATCCGCTGATCTTCGCCGAGGATGACACCGCGCTTTCCGGCGGCAATTTCCACGCCGAGCCGGTGGCCTTCGCCGCCGACATGATCGCGCTCGCCATCTGCGAAATCGGTTCGCTGTCGGAACGCCGCATCGCCATGCTTGTCGATCCGGCGCTGTCCGGCATGCCGGCCTTCCTGACGCCGAAGCCCGGCCTGAACTCCGGCTTCATGATCCCGCAGGTGACGGCGGCGGCGCTCGTTTCGGAGAACAAGCAGAAAGCCTATCCGGCCAGCGTCGATTCGATCCCCACCTCGGCAAACCAGGAAGACCATGTTTCGATGGCCGCGCACGGTGCGCGCCGGCTGATCGGGATGGTCGAGAACGCCACCGCCGTGATCGGCATCGAATTGCTGGCCGCGGCCCAAGGCTGCGATTTCCATGCGCCGCTGGCCTCGAGCGACGCCCTGGAGGCAGTGCGCAAGCTGGTCCGGGCCGAAGTGCCGCATCTCGACAATGACCGCCATTTCCACCCCGATATGGAAAAAGCCATCGCCATGGTGCGCAGCGGTGCGGCCATCGAGGCCGCCGGCGGCGTGGCTCTGCCGTCGGTTTCCGGAGCGATGTGATGGCAAGCGCGCCCTGGCTGACGGTCACGCCCGGCACAGCGCCGTTGCTGGTGTCGATCCCGCACACCGGCATCGACCTCGCCGGCCTTGAGAATCGGCTGGTCTCGCCCTGGCTCGGCCGCCGCGACTGCGATTGGTGGATCGATAATCTCTATGACTTTGCTGCCGGCCTCGGGGCGACGGTGGTGCACACCGCGATCTCGCGCACCGTCATCGACGTCAACCGCGATCCCTCCGGCGCCTCGCTTTACCCCGGCCAGGCGACGACCGGCCTTTGCCCGACCGAGACTTTCGATGGCGATCCGCTCTATCGCGAGGGCGAAGAACCGGGGCCGTCGGAGATCGACGAGCGTCGCGAGAAATTCTTCGTGCCCTACCATGCCGCCTTGCAGGTCGAGATCGACCGGTTGCGTGGCCTGCACGAAAAGATCGTCCTCTATGACTGCCACTCGATCCGTTCAGTGCTGCCGCGCCTGTTTGAAGGCACGCTGCCGGTTTTCAACCTCGGCACCAATGACGGCAGGAGCGCCGATCCGACGCTGCAGGCGATGGTCGGCCAGATCATGGCCGAAACCGGTGAAACCTTTGTCATCAACGGCCGCTTCAAGGGCGGCTGGATCACACGCCATTTCGGCCAGCCGCAACAAGGCGTGCATGCGCTGCAGATGGAACTCTCCAACCGCGGCTATATGCGCGAGCCAGATGGCAAGGGTACGCCGGACAATTGGCCGGTGCCCTATGACGCCGAGTTCGCAGCACCGATCCGCGCCACGCTGCGGAAAATCCTCGAGACCGCGACATCCTGGGCGCGCGTCTGACATCAGGTCCTTTATGGAGTGACGCCATGAACAATCCTCGCCACAACATCCGCGAAGTCCGCAGCCCGCGCGGCACCGAAATCAGCGCGCGCTCCTGGCTGACGGAAGCGCCGCTGCGCATGCTGATGAACAATCTCGACCCGGATGTTGCAGAAAATCCCAACGAGCTGGTCGTCTATGGCGGCATCGGCCGGGCGGCGCGCACCTGGAACGACTTCGACCGCATCGTCGCCTCCTTGAGGACGCTGGCCGATGACGAGACTTTGCTGGTCCAGTCCGGCAAGCCGGTTGGCGTGTTCCGGACCCACCCGGACGCCCCGCGCGTGCTGATCGCCAACTCCAATTTGGTGCCGCACTGGGCGAATTGGGAAAAGTTCAACGAGCTCGATAAGAAGGGCCTGATGATGTACGGCCAGATGACGGCCGGCTCGTGGATCTACATCGGCACGCAAGGCATCGTGCAAGGCACCTACGAGACCTTCGTCGAGGCCGGCCGCCAGCACTATGGCGGCAATCTCAAGGGAAAATGGATACTGACCGGCGGTCTCGGCGGCATGGGTGGCGCCCAGCCGCTCGCCGCCGTCATGGCCGGCGCCTGCTGCCTGGCGATCGAATGCAACCCGGACTCGATCGATTTCCGCCTGCGCACCCGCTACGTCGACGAGCGCGCCGACACGCTCGACGAGGCGCTGGAAAAGATCGAACGCTGGACCAAGGCCGGCGAGGCGAAATCGGTCGGCCTGCTTGGCAATACGGCCGAGATCGTCCCGGAAATGTTCCGGCGTGGCATTCACCCCGATATGGTCACCGACCAGACCTCGGCGCATGATCCCATCAACGGCTACCTGCCGAAGGGCTGGACGATGGCCGAGTGGCGCGAGAAGCGCGTCAGCGACCCCAAGGTGGTCGAGAAGGCGGCACGCGCTTCCATGCGCGAACATGTCGAGGCGATGGTGGCGTTCTGGAACGCCGGCGTGCCGACGCTCGACTACGGCAACAACATCCGCCAGGTGGCCAAGGAGGAGGGGTTCGAGAACGCCTTTGCCTTCCCCGGCTTCGTGCCGGCCTATATCCGCCCGCTGTTCTGCCGTGGCATCGGGCCGTTCCGCTGGGCAGCCCTTTCCGGCGATCCTGAGGATATCTACAAGACCGACGCCAAGGTGCGCGAACTGACGCCCGGCAACACCCATCTGCACAATTGGCTCGACATGGCGCGCGAGCGCATCGCCTTCCAGGGCCTGCCGGCGCGCATCTGCTGGGTCGGCCTTGGCGACCGCCACAGGCTCGGACTCGCTTTCAACGAGATGGTGGCCAAGGGTGAGCTGAAGGCGCCTGTCGTCATCGGCCGCGATCACCTCGATTCCGGCTCGGTCGCCTCGCCAAACCGCGAAACGGAATCCATGAAGGACGGCTCGGACGCTGTGTCCGATTGGCCGCTGCTCAACGCGTTGCTCAACACGGCGTCCGGCGCCACCTGGGTGTCGCTGCACCATGGCGGCGGCGTCGGCATGGGTTTCTCGCAGCACGCCGGCATGGTCATCGTCGCCGACGGCACGCCGGACGCCGCAAGGCGCCTGGAGCGGGTGTTGTGGAACGATCCGGCGACCGGTGTCATGCGCCATGCCGATGCCGGCTACGACGTCGCCATCGAATGCGCCAAGGAGCACCAGCTCAATTTGCCCGGCATTCTCGGCTGATTGGCTGAACCGATGCGCATCCTGCGGGCAGCCGAATACCGGTCGATGCCGTGGAAGAACGGCGGCGGCGTGACGACGGAAATCGCCGTTTCGCCCTCGGGTGCCGGTCTCGACGACTTCGACTGGCGCGTCTCGATGGCGCGCGTCGAACTGAGCGGTCCTTTCTCGCAATTTGCCGGGATCGATCGCACCCTTGCCGTGCTCGAAGGCGAGGGCATCGTCCTTGAGATTGCCGGCCACCCGCCGACATCCATAAACAGGACGACGGCCCTGTTTTCTTTCCCTGCCGACGTGCAGACCTCGGCTGCACTGATCGGCGGGCCGATCACCGATCTCAATGTCATGACCCGCCGAAGCCGGGTGACGCATTCGGTCGAACGCCTGGTGATTTCGGCCCCCGTGGAAGTCCGGACTGAAGCCGGCACAACGCTCATCCTATGCTTGGAGGGCGACGTCAGCGTGCCCGCCGCTGAACCGGTCCGCCTCGGTCCGCTCGACACGCTGCTGTCCGGTCCGGTCAGCACCGGCCTGCTCGTCCAACCCGCCCATGAGGCAACGCTGTTCGTGATCCGGATCGGCGCCATTGCCGGCAACGATTAACGCTTGTTTCCAAACATGATCGCGGCACCGGCGAAATATAGCGTAAGCTGCTGGCGGCATCACGAAAAAGCCTGAATCCTCTCCGCCGATCTGGCCTGGCGGGAAGTGGGGTGCTTGTCTTTGAGTTTTGCTGAGAGACGACGCCCTGTCGTGGTGCGGAAACAAACTTTCGGCAAGTGGGGTTTATGCAACCAATTGCATTTGAACCGGTTTTAGGGCCATTGCCGTGGCGGTGACGCCGCTCAGTGCCCGCTTACGGAATTTTCAATGAATATTCAGACGAATCCTGCCCAAATCGAGAAGACAAGCGCGAGCTTCCCGGCCATCACGGAAGAGCCGATTCGCTCCAATTACCTGCCCGAAGAGCGCCTTCGGCTGCTTGGCGAAAGCCTGGCAAAAGGCGACCTCACCGATCTGTTCGGCCTGACGCCCTTCGATTTTCAGGCGCGTGTCCGCGACAGCGCCAAGAAGATTTTGGAAGTCTACCGGTCGACCAATGCGGCGCAGGCGAGGGGCGAGACGATCACGCCGGCGGCACAATGGCTGCTCGACAACAATTACCTGGTCGAAGAGACCATTTTCCAGGTCAAGCGCGACCTGCCGCGCCGCTTCTATCGTCAGTTGCCGACGCTGAAACTGCCTGACAACGGCAGCGTGCCGCGCGCGCTGGCGCTGGCCTGGACCTATGTGGCGCATTCAGACAGTTCCGTTTCGGCGACGATGTTCAAGTCCATCGTCCAGGGTTTTCAGTCGGTCGAGCCGCTGAAGATCGGCGAACTCTGGGCGCTGCCTTCGCTGTTGCGCTTCGTCCTGATCGAAAATCTCCGCCGGCTGGCCGTCAGGGTCAATCGCACCCGCCAGATGCGCCAGATCGCCAACGATGTGGCCGACAAGGTCCTGGCGACCGACGACAGCGCCGACCGGCAGTCGATCCTGTCCAATTTCAGCGCGCATGCGCAGGACACCACCTTCGCCACCCAACTGCTCTACCGCCTGCGCGATGGATCGCAGAATGCCGGCAAGGCTCTGGAATGGCTGGAAGGCGAGCTCGAAAAGACCGGCTCCGATGCCGAGGAAATCATCATTTCCGAACATCACACACTGTCCAGCGGCAATGTGACGACGGGCAACATCATCCGCGGCCTGCGCCTCATCAACGACGTCGACTGGACGGTGTGGTTCGAAGGCGTCAGCCGCATCGACACCGTGCTGCGCGAGCGCACCGATTTCGCCGCGCTCGACTTCTTCTCGCGCGATCAGTACCGGACCGCGATCGAGGAATTGGCGCGCCGCTCGAACCTTTCGGAATATCGCGTTGCCGAGATGGCCATTGAGTTGGCCGGCCACGCCGCCAGCGATGGTGACGGCGACGTCGTTTTAACCGGGTCCGCCCACACCGATGTCGGCTTCTTTCTCGTCGGCCCACGCCGGCTGGAGCTGGAGAAGGCGATCGGCTATCGGCCCACCATCAGCCAGACAGTCAAGCGTGCCTTCCGCAAGACCGGGTGGCTCGGCATCGTCGTGCCCGTGTTTGCGCTGACGGCCCTGCTTCTCGTCCTTTCCGGCAACGCGCTTGCCAATCTCGGCCTGTCGGTGCCCTCGATCGTCCTCATGCTGGCGCTTTTTGCCGTGCCGGCCAGCGAGGGCGCGCTCGCCTTCTTCAACACGGTCGTATCGCTGTTCCTGAAACCGACGCGTCTCGTCGGCTACGATTACCGGCACGGCGTTCCGCCCGAGGCGCGCACGCTGGTGGTGGTGCCGTCGCTGATCGGCTCGCGCGACGACGTCGAGGAAAACATCCGCAACATCGAGGTGCATCATCTCGCCAACACGGCCGATGAAATCCATTTCGCGCTGCTGTCGGACTGGCCAGACTCGAAGACCGAGATCGATGCGGCGGACACCGAAATCCTCGAATTCGCCCGTACCGAAATCGCTCGTCTCAACGCCCGCTATCCGTCCGAAGGCGCGCCGCGTTTCTACATCCTGCACCGGCGCCGGCTGTTCAATGCGGCGCAAGGGGCCTGGATGGGCTGGGAGCGCAAGCGCGGCAAGCTGCACGAGCTCGATCTTCTGCTGCGCGGCGACAGCGACACCACGTTCCTGCCGCTCGACGTGCCGCTGCCGGAGAACGTCGTCCATGTGATGACGCTCGATGCCGACACGCGCACCACCCGTGACGCGGTCGCCACTCTTGTCGGCAAGCTTTGCCACCCGCTCAACCGGCCGCATTTCGACGCCAGCAAGCGCGTCGTCACCGCCGGCTACGCGATCCTGCAGCCGCGCATCACCGCGTCGCTGACCTCAGGCGACGATGCGTCGTTCTTCCAGCGGGTCTTTTCGGCCAATCGCGGCCTCGACCCTTATGTCTTTGCCGTGTCTGATCTCTACCAGGACGTCTTCGGCGACGGGTCCTTCACCGGCAAGGGCCTCTATCATGTCGACGCCTTCGAGGCCGCCCTGCAGGGCCGCATCGAGGAGAACACCATCCTCAGCCACGATCTGCTGGAAGGCGCGCTGGCGCGCGCGGCGCTGGTCACCGACGTCGAACTGGTTGAGGACTATCCGACCCGCTACTCGGTGGACGCCTCGCGCCACCATCGCTGGGCGCGCGGCGACTGGCAGTTGCTCGGCTTCATGCTCGATCCGCGCTCCGGCGTGCCGGCGCTGTCGCGCTGGAAGATGATCGACAATCTGCGCCGCTCGCTGACGCCGATCTTCTGGGTGATGGCGGCGATCGCCGGCTGGACGCTGCTGCCCTTCACGCAAGCCGCGCAATGGCAGGCCCTGCTGATCCTCAGCCTGTTCATGGCGCCGACATTCGACATCGTCAACGCCATCCTGCCCAAGAGCGGCGACCAGACGCCACGCGGCCATTTCTCGGCCCTGGCACGCGACGTCGCCTTCGGCACCGCCATGGTGGCGCTGAAAATCGTGCTGATGGCGCACAATGCCTGGATGATGGGCGATGCCATCGTGCGCACGCTCTACCGGCTGTTCGTCAGCCGCCAGAACCTTTTGGAATGGCGCACCGCCTCGCAGGCGCACAAGGCGGGCGACAACGATGTCGGGTCGTATTACGGCATGATGTATGGCGCCGTGATCATCGGCTTCGTCGGCCTTGCCATTCCGGTGTTGGCCGATTCGACCGGCGCCTTCGTCGCCTTCTTCTTCGCCCTGTTCTGGATTGGCTCGCCGGCCATCGCCAGCTGGATCAGCCGTTCGGCTGAAACCGAGGATCGGCTGCGCATATCGCAGGCCGACATCCATACGTTGCGCACGGTGGCGCGGCGCACATGGCATTATTTCGAAAGCTTCGTGACGGCAGAGCATCACCATCTGCCGCCGGACAATTTCCAGGAAAGCCCGGCGCCGGTGGTGGCGCCACGCACCTCGCCGACCAATATCGGCGTCTACCTGCTGTCCGTCGTTTCCGCCCGCGACTTCGGCTGGATCAGCCTGTCCGACGCCATCACCCGCATCGACGCCACCATGGCGACGATCGAGGGCATGCCGCGTGAGCGCGGTCACCTCTTCAACTGGTACGACACGACGACACTGAAGCCGCTCTATCCGCTTTACATCTCGGCTGTCGACAGCGGCAATCTCGCTGGCCATCTGGTGGCGGTGGCGGCGGCCTGCGCCGAATGGGCCGAAGCACCTTCCGTCCATCTCCAGGGCGATTTCGAAGGCATTCTCGACACGGTCACCATCCTCAGCGAAAGCCTCGATGATCTGCCGGACGACCGCCGTCAGTTGCGCCCGCTGCGCCAGCGTCTCGCCGACCGCCTCGACGGCATGCGGCGCGCTGTCGACACCATCAAGGCGCAGCCCGAAATGGCGTCGATCCGCACCATCAACCTGGCTGTGCTGGCCGGCGAGATCCGCAAATTGGCCACCGCCATCCATACCGAGGCGGTGTCGCCCCAGAGCGACGTTATCGTCGACTGGGCGGCAAGGCTGGAAGCCACCTGCGAAGCGCACGTCCATGACGCGCACAGCGACGACAATGCCGTCGAGGCGCTGCGTGCCAAGCTGCTCACCTTGCGCGAGCGCACGCGCCGTTACGCCTTCGAGATGGATTTCTCCTTCCTGATGCGGCCGGAGCGCAAGCTGTTGTCGATCGGCTACCGGGTCGAGGAACACCAGCTCGACGAGAGCTGCTACGACCTTCTGGCTTCCGAAGCGCGGCTGACCAGCCTGTTCGCCATCGCCAAGGGCGACCTGCCGACCGAGCACTGGTTCCGGCTTGGCCGGCCGATCGTCGAAATCGGTTTCCAGGGCGCCCTGATGTCCTGGTCCGGCTCGATGTTCGAATATCTGATGCCGCCGCTGGTGATGAAGGAGCCGCAGGGCTCGATCCTCAACCAGACCAGCAAGCTGATCATCAAGCGCCAGATCCAGTATGGCCGCCAGAAGAACGTGCCGTGGGGCATTTCGGAGGCCGCCTACAATGCGCGCGACCGAGAACTGACCTACCAATACACAAATTTCGGCGTTCCAGGCCTCGGGCTGAAGCGCGGCCTTGGCCAGAACACGGTGATCGCGCCCTACGCCACCATACTGGCGGCCCAGTTCAATCCGCGTGAAGCCGTGCTGAATCTCGCCCGATTGCGGGAGATCGGGGCGCTCGGCCGCCACGGCTACTACGATGCCGTCGACTTCACGCCGCAGCGCGTGCCGGAAGGCACGGATCATGTCGTCGTCCAGAACTACATGGCCCATCATTCGGGCATGTCGATCGCGGCGGTTGCCGACGCCATCTTCGAAGGTCGCATGCGCGACCGCTTCCACAGCGATCCGGTCATCGAATCGGCCGAACTCTTGCTGCAGGAGAGGGCGCCGCGCGACATCCCGACCGCGACCGTCAGGACCGAGGCCGACGAACGCTCCAAGGACGAGACCGAAGTCGACAGCCCCGACACCCGCATCGTGCTCAATCCGCTGCAGTCTCTGCGGTCGACCAACGTCATGTCGAACGGCCGCTATTCGGTGATGGTCACCGCGACCGGCTCGGGCTACAGCCGCTGGGGCGATCTCTCCGTCACACGCTGGCAGCCGGATCCGACCGAGGACCGGCTCGGCTCCTACATCTTCCTGCGTGACGCCGGCACCGGCGATTGGTGGTCGGCTACGGCCGAGCCGAAGCGCGCCGCCGAGGAAAAGGCGCAGACCTTGTTCTCCGACGACAAGGCGAGCTTCGTCAAATCCGTGGGCACGTTGCGCTCCGAGGTCGAATGCATTGTCATCTCGGAAGGCAATGGCGAGGGTCGTCGGGTCACGCTCTACAATGACGGTCCGTCCGACCGTCACATCGAAGTGACCTCCTTTGCCGAACTGGTGCTCGGCCTGGAGGCGTCCGACAACGCGCATCCGGCCTTCTCGAAGATGTTCGTGGAAACCGAAATCTCTGCCAACAACGCGGCGATCTTCGCCACGCGGCGCAAGCGCGAGACCAGTGAGCCCGATATCGCCATGGTGCATTTCGTCACCGATCCGTCCGGATCGGCGCGCGATGCCGAGGCCGAAACCGACAGGCGCGCCTTCATCGGCCGTGGCCGTACCATCGTCGATGCGGCCGCTTTCGACCCGGGCGCCAGGCTGGGCGGCCACTCAGGCTTTACGCTCGATCCCGTCGCCTCGCTGCGCCGCCAGGTGCGCGTGCCGGCCAACAAGAAGATATCGCTGACCTTCTGGACCGTCGTCGGCGCTGGCCGCACCGAGCTGGACGAAGCCATCGCCCGCCTCGACCATCCGGAGAGCTTTGCCCGCCAGGCCATGCTTGCCTGGACGCGCAGCCAGGTGCAGACCCGCCATATGGGCCTCAGTCTGACCGATGCCGCCAATGTGCAGAAGCTGGCGCGCTATCTGATCTATCCGGATCCGTTCCTGCGTCTTCCCGCTGAATCCATCGCCTCGGGGCTGGGCAAGCAGTCGAGCCTGTGGCCGACAAGCATTTCCGGCGATTTCCCGATCTTCCTGGTCAGGATCGGCGACGTCGCCGATCTCGAAATCGTTGCCCAGGCGCTGCGTTTCCAGGAATATATGCGCACCCGCGGCATGATGATCGACTTCGTCGTCGTCAACGAGCAGGCGTCCTCCTATGTCCAGGACCTGCAGCGGGCGGTCGAGACGCTGTGCGAAAACAGCCGCCTGCGCGGCAAGGAGCTCGGACCTCGCCAGCACATATTCGCGGTGCGCCGCGATCTCATGGACGAGACCACCTACAAGACGCTGCTCGCTGTCGCCCGGGTGGTCCTGCACACGCGCAACGGCACCATCTTCGACCAGATCGAGCGCGCCGAGGCCGCGGCTCTGCAGGCGCGCGACGCTCTGGCAGCATTGCCAATTCCGCGTGAATTGCCGTCGCCGACACCCACGACGCATACTCCTGCCTCGCAGGCAGTGGCCAATGTCAGCGCCGATGGAAGCGGTCTCAGCCAGTGGAACGGCTTTGGCGGTTTCGACGGCGACGGGCGGCATTATGTCGTGCGCCTGGCCGGCCGCCGCACGACGCCGCAGCCGTGGATCAACGTCGTCTCCAACGCCTCGTTCGGCTTCCATACCTCCGCCGAGGGCGCTGCCTTCACCTGGAGCCGAAACAGCCGCGACTACCAGTTGACGCCGTGGTCGAATGATCCGGTCTCGAACCGGCCGGGCGAGGGCCTCTATATCTACGATCAGGCCAGCGGCAAGGCATTCTCGCCGCTCGCTGCCGTGGTGCGCGATCCCACGATGACCTACGAGGCTTGGCACGGCCAGGGTTTCTCGACCTTCCGCTCGAAGCGCGGACCATTGTCGATGGATCTCACCCATGTCGTCGATCCGGTCGATCCGCTGAAGATCTCGCGGCTGCGCATCCAGAATTCCGGTTCGGTGCCGGCGCGGCTGCGTGTCTATGCCTATGCCGAATGGGTGCTCGGCGGGCACCGGTCGCGCACTGCGGCAACCATCGTCCCGTCGCGGGATGCCGCCAGCGGGGCGCTGCTGGCACAAAACCCCTACGGGCTGGATTTCGGCGAGCGCGTTGCATTCCTCGCGGCTGACGGCGGCGTTCATTCGGTGACGACAGACCGGACGGAGTTCCTGGGCCGGCATGGCTCCAGCGAGCTGCCGCAGGCGGTGCTGAGTGGTGCAGCGCTGTCTGGCCGTGTCGAGGCCGGCGACGATCCATGCGCGGCGATTGCCCGCGACGTCGAGATCCCGGCTGGCGGCGACGTGACGCTGCTCTGGCTGCTCGGTGACGCCGAGTCCGCCGAGGAGGCGAGCGCGCTGGTGCAGGAGCATAAGGTCAAGGACTTCGACCAGCGGCTGACCGACAATGAGCGCGAATGGCGCGGCTTCCTCGACACCATCCAGGTCGAGACGCCTGACAAGGCGCTCGACGCCATGGTCAATCACTGGCTGCCCTATCAGAGCCTGGCCTGCCGCATTCGTGCCCGCTCCGCCTTCTATCAGGCAAGCGGTGCCTTCGGCTTCCGCGACCAGTTGCAGGATACGCTGGCGCTGCTGGCGCATGACCCGCAACTGGCGCGCGACCAGATCCTCAACGCGGCGCGGCGGCAGTTCCCCGAAGGCGACGTGCAGCACTGGTGGCTGCCGCGCACGGGTGCTGGCGTACGCACGCTGATCTCCGATGACGTGGTCTGGCTTGCCCACGCCACGGCGCGCTATTTGCTGGTCACCGGCGATGCCACCATCCTCAAGGAGCAATTGGCGTTCATCGATGGACAGCCGCTGGGCGATGGCGAACACGATGCCTTCTTCACCCCGGAAATCTCGAAGAAGACGGCGTCGCTCTACGACCACTGCGCGCGTGCGCTCGATCTCGCCATCAAGCGCAGCAGCCCCGCGGGCCTGCCGCTGATCCTCGGCGGCGACTGGAACGACGGCATGAACCGCGTTGGCGAGCACGGCAAGGGCGAGAGCGTCTGGCTCGGCTGGTTCCTGCTGAAGACGCTGGGTGATTTCGCCCCCGTCGCCAAGGCCGAGGGCGACGCTAAGCGAGCACAGGCCTGGGCAAAGCATGCCGATGTTCTGAAGCGGGCGCTTGAGAGCACCGCATGGGACGGCGAATGGTACCGGCGCGGCAGTTTCGACGACGGCACCCCTTTGGGGTCCCGCAACTCGCAGGAGTGCAAGATCGACTCGATCGCCCAGTCCTGGAGCGTGATTTCGGGAGAGGGCGACCCGGCACGGTCGACGACCGCGATGGAGCAGGCAACGAAGCTGCTCGTCGACGACAAGCTGAAGATCGTCAAGCTGTTCACGCCGCCCTTCTCGAAGACGGAGAAGGACCCGGGTTACATCAAGAGCTATCCGCCCGGCGTGCGCGAGAATGGCGGCCAGTACACCCACGCCGCCACATGGTTCGTCATCGCGCTTGCCGAGATGGGGCAGGTCGACGAGGCCTATCGCTGTTTCTCGATGCTGAACCCCGTCAACCATGCGACCGACGAGGCCACGGCCGAGCACTATCGTGTCGAGCCCTATGTCGTGGCGGCCGATATCTATGCCGGGGACGACAACGCCGGCAACGGCAAGGGCGGCCGTGGCGGCTGGACCTGGTACACCGGCTCTGCCGGCTGGCTCTACAGGGCTGCTGTCGAAGGCATCCTGGGCATCGAGCGGCGCGGCAAGCGTGTCCAGTTCAAGCCGAAGCTGCCGAGCCACTGGGACGGCTACTCGGCAAATCTCAAAATGCTGGGGGCGGAACTCAAGGTTCGCGTCATCCGCGACAATAAGGCCAAGGCCGTGTCGCTGGAGGTGAATGGGGCAAAGACCAAGGGTTCGGCAGTCGAACTGAAGGACGGCGAAGTTGCCGAGGTGGTCATCAGGATCCCGGCCTGATGCATGTTGCTCAAAAACTATGCGCTCGGGCCTGGGATCCGGGGCGCGACTTTTGCCGCCACGGCGGGATGAGAGGCCGTCCCGCCCGGCGTTGCCGCCTGCCGATTGAAGGACATGCCACCGAGGAATGCATGAAATCAAAGGCTTGAGGCGTCCGACAGGGGCGCCACGAGCAGTGAGAGTTTGGCCTCCCTTCACCTGGAAGGGCGCACTGCAGCTTTGTTTCGCTCTATACTTCGCAAAAGGCGATTTCGGCCTTAGTCATCCGCCCGACATTGTTGCTGATTAAAATTGTGGCAGTACGTGCCAACTGCCATGATTTCGCCGCATGCCTGACATTTTACCTGTCTTCTCAAACCGTTAGGTGATCACGGCAGATTTCGGAACGTCGCCATCTTTTGTTCGCTCTAGGGGAACTGAAGGGGTACACGGCCATTGTTTTGCGACGTATCAACCGGTACGAATAAAATGATGCAGTGCACAATAAACAGCGTGGCGGAGTAACTGGGGTGACCCTTCTGCAAATCTACTGGCGAGCTCTCGGTTATCTGGCGGCGGACAGGAAACGCGTTGCGTTGATCTGTTCGGCCAACGTGGCTCTCGCCATCGTAGCGCTTCTCGAGCCGATCATGTTCGGTCGCGTCATCGGCGCCATCTCCGAGCGTGGTTCTGTCTTCACCACGCTGGTCATGTGGGCCGGTCTCGGAGCCTTCAACATCGTTGCCTTCGTCATGGTGGCGCGCGGCGCTGACCGCTTTGCCCACGCGCGGCGCAGCGAAGTGCTTTGCGAGTCCTTCGAGCGTGTGATCACCATGCCGCTCGCCTGGCACCATCAGCACGGCACCTCCAATGCGCTGCATACGATGCTGCGCGCCGTCGAAACCCTGTTCAGCCTTTGGCTCGAATTCATGCGCCAGCATTTGTCCACGGCTGTCGCCCTCGTACTGCTGGTCCCGACCGCGATCAGCATGGACCTGCGCATGTCGCTGGTGCTGCTTGGCCTCGGGCTGCTCTATGTCGGCATCGGCCGGATGGTCATGCGCCGCACCAAGGCGGGCCAGGCCGCGGTCGAGCGCCACTACCACAAGGTGTTCGCGCATGTGACCGACTCGGTCAGCAACGTTGCGGTGCTGCAGAGCTACAATCGCCTCGGCCACGAGGCCGATACGCTGCGCCGCTACGTTAAGAACCTGCTCGACGCGCAGAACCCTGTTCTCGACTGGTGGGCGCTGGCCAATGC
Source organism: Mesorhizobium sp. M7A.F.Ca.ET.027.02.1.1 (assembly GCF_004022985.1). Taxonomy (NCBI): domain Bacteria; kingdom Pseudomonadati; phylum Pseudomonadota; class Alphaproteobacteria; order Hyphomicrobiales; family Phyllobacteriaceae; genus Mesorhizobium; species Mesorhizobium sp. M7A.F.Ca.ET.027.02.1.1. Next base: position 29,493 of record NZ_RZOL01000026.1, read on the forward strand.
CTTGCACCGTCTGTCATCGGCAATCTCGATGCTGATCGTGTTGTCGATCGGCTCCTATCTCGTCACTCGTGGTCAGTTGGGTGTCGGCGACGTCATTGCCTTCACCGGTTTTGCCACGATGCTGATCGCTCGCCTCGACCAGATGTCGGCTTTCGCAAACCAGATTTCCGAGGCCCGTGCCAAGCTCGAGGATTTCTACCATCTCGAGGACTCCGCGGCTGATGCCGCCGAGCCGGACGGCCTGCGCGATCTTGCCAACGTCACCGGCCATGTCCGCTTCGAGAATGTCGGCTTCGAATTCGCCAATTCCGGCCAAGGCATCGACGACGTGTCCTTCGAGGTGCAGGCGGGCCAGACCGTCGCCATCGTGGGCCCGACGGGCGCTGGCAAGACCACGCTCATCAACCTGCTGCAGCGTGTCTTCTCGCCGTCCCATGGCCGTATCCTGATCGACGGCATCGACACCCGCACCGTGACCCGCAAGTCGGTGCGCCATTCGATTGCCACCGTGTTCCAGGATGCCGGGCTGCTCAACCGCTCGATCGAGGACAACATCCGTGTTGGCCGCGCCGATGCAAGCAATGACGAGATCCATGCCGCCGCCAATGCGGCTGCCGCACAGGACTTCATCCTGTCCAAGAGCAATGGCTACGACACGGTGGTTGGCGAACGTGGCGGTCAGCTCTCGGGCGGCGAGCGTCAGCGCATCGCCATTGCCCGCGCCGTGCTGAAGGACGCACCGATCCTGGTGCTCGACGAGGCGACCAGCGCGCTCGACGTCGAGACCGAGGACCGCGTCAAGGAAGCGATCGACGAGCTGCGCCGCGACCGCACGACCTTCATCATCGCCCACCGCCTGACCACCGTTCGCGACGCCGATCTGGTCGTGTTCATGGACAAGGGCAGGGTGGTCGAGATGGGCGGCTTCACCGAGCTGTCGCTGCGCAATGGCCGCTTCGCCAGCCTGCTGCGCGCCGGCGGCCTGCTCGACGACGAGGAGGTTCGCCGCCTCAGCCGCACCGTGCAGCAACAGCAGGAAGCGGCTGCCTGAGCCTCTTTCTTTTACCTCCCCCTTGTGGGGAGGTCGGACCGTTAGGTCCGGGTGAGAGTACAGGCACGGCCGCCCCGATTGCGTCTGCGACACCACCGCTCGATTGCCCCGAACGCCGCGGCGGTTTATGTAGAACCGCATGAGCGATACGACTTCACGCCTGACCGGCTGGATGGACCTCGCCAACCCGACGCGCTTCGTCGGGCTGGCGGACAAGGTCGTGCCATGGCTGGCCACGATCGCCACACTGATCCTCGCCGTGGGGCTCTATATGAGCTTCGCCGCGCCTGAGGATTTCCAGCAGGGCATCACCGTCCGCATCATGTATATCCACGTGCCTTTCGCCTGGCTCGCCATGATGTGCTACACGCTGATGGCGGTCTCGGCGCTCGGCACGCTCGTCTGGCGGCATCCGTTGGCCGATGTCGCGCTGAAATCAGCCGCACCCATCGGCGCCGTCTTCACCGCGCTGGCGCTGATCACCGGTTCGATCTGGGGCAAGCCGATGTGGGGCACCTGGTGGGTCTGGGATGCTCGGCTGACCTCGGTGTTCGTGCTGTTCCTGATGTATCTCGGCATCATCGCGCTGACCCGCGCGCTCGACGATGCCAGCCGTGCCGCCTGGGCCGCGGCCATCATCACGCTGGTCGGCTTCATCAACATCCCGATCATCAAATTCTCGGTCGACTGGTGGAACACGCTGCATCAGCCGGCCTCGGTGTTCCGCATGGGCGGCTCCACCATCGACCCCAGCCTGCTATGGCCGCTGCTGGTGATGGCGCTCGGTTTCACCGTGCTGTTCTTCGCGCTGCACCTGATGGCGATGCGCACCGAAATCCGCCGCCGCCGGGTGATTGCCATGAGGCGGGTCGCGGCTCGGCAGGCCGAGCGCTCTCCCCCTTCTCCCCTTGTGGGAGAAGGTGTCGCCGAAGGCGACGGATGAGGGGTGTTCCAGGGAACGCCAACGTCTCATTCCGCTGGAACACCCC
>NZ_RZOL01000270.1:0-8238 GCF_004022985.1 Mesorhizobium sp. M7A.F.Ca.ET.027.02.1.1
CGGAGGGCCCGCCGCGGCAGCGGCGATACGGCCCGTGAGCGAAAACTAAACGGCCGTCAGGCCGCCTTCTTCTTCGGCTGGATCAGGCCGCGCTCGACCAGCAACTCGGCGATCTGCACCGCGTTGAGTGCGGCGCCCTTGCGCAGATTGTCGGAGACGATCCACATCGACAGGCCATTGTCGATGGTCGAATCCTCGCGGATGCGCGAGATGAAGGTGGCGTCCTCGCCGGCCGATTCCAGCGGCGTGATGTAGCCCCCGTCCTCGCGCTTGTCCAAGACCTGGCAGCCTGGCGCCTCACGCAGGATGTCGCGCGCCTCGTCGGCGGTGATCGGCTTTTCGAACTCGATGTTGACCGCTTCCGAATGGCCGATGAACACCGGCACGCGCACGCAGGTCGCCGTCAGCTTGATCTTGGGGTCGAGCATCTTCTTGGTCTCGGCGACCATCTTCCACTCTTCCTTGGTGGAGCCGTCGTCGAGGAACACGTCGATGTGCGGGATGACGTTGAAGGCGATGCGCTTGGTGAACTTCTTGACCTCGACGCCATCGGCGACGAAGACCGCGCGGGTCTGGGTAAAGAGTTCGTCCATACCTTCCTTGCCGGCGCCCGACACCGACTGGTAGGTGGCGACGACGACACGCTTGATGGTGGCGAAGTCATGCAGTGGCTTCAATGCCACCACCAGCTGCGCCGTCGAGCAATTCGGATTGGCGATGATGTTCTTGCGCGTGAACAGCGAGATCGCGTCCGGGTTCACTTCCGGCACGATCAGCGGCACGTCCTGGTCGTAGCGGAAGGCCGACGAATTATCGATGACGACGCAGCCCTGCTTGCCGATCTTCGGCGACCATTCCTTGGAGACGCTGCCGCCGGCCGACATGATGCAGATGTCGGTGTCGGAAAAATCATACTGGTCGAGCGTCTTCACCTTCAGCGTGCGGTCGCCGAACGACACTTCCGTGCCCTGGCTGCGCCGCGACGCCAGCGCCACGACTTCGCTTACCGGAAAGCCGCGCTCTTCCAGTATGTTGAGCATTTCCCGGCCCACATTGCCCGTGGCGCCGACGATCGCTACCTTGAAACTCATCGAAAAATCTCCTGTCCCTCTCCGCTTGGTTTTTGGAGAAACCCGCTGGCCGATGCGGGTTCCGTCCCCCGGGCCGAACCCGGGAGAGGGTGGTTAGGCCAAGGGAGTCACACCGTTTTGGTGGTGGTTTTGGCCATAGTTTTGGTTGAACGCAGGAACGCGTGCTCCGACCGTCCGCGAACCATGCTGCCATGGCCGGAGAAGTCGAGTGCATAAAGCGCCATCAAAAGGCCGCGCATCGAAACTGTCCTGTTCGGTGCCGGCTTTTACGCGGTTTGCGTCAAGAGTCAATTGGCGAGCGACGCCGGTTTCCCCTGCGCCCTGTACAATCGCGGCTGCGCGAAGTACGAACGGTCAAGATTGTTTGGCTGGCGCTAGGTCGGCCCCGGCATGTGCTCCATGATGAGCGCGGACCCTAAATTCCGAAAGAGTGAGATGTCCAACTTCGAAGCACTTGTTCCAGCGCTTGCCAGGGCGCTGGAGAAACGCGGCTATTCCGAGCTGACGCCCGTCCAGAAGGCGGTTGTGGCGCCGGAACTCGGCGAGGCCGATGCGCTGGTTTCGGCGCAGACAGGCTCCGGCAAGACGGTGGCCTTCGGCCTCGCTCTGGCGCCGACCCTGCTTGAGGGCGCAGAGCGCTTTGGCCACGCGGCCGCGCCGCTGGCGCTGGCGGTGGCGCCGACGCGCGAACTCGCCTTGCAGGTGACGCGCGAACTGGAATGGCTCTACGAACTGACCGGCGCCACCGTGGCTTCCTGCGTCGGCGGCATGGACATGCGCTCGGAGCGGCGTGTTCTGGAGCGCGGCGCCCATATCGTCGTCGGCACGCCCGGCCGGCTGCGCGACCACATCACCCGGCGCTCGCTCGACATGTCGGCGCTGAAGGCGGTGGTGCTCGACGAGGCCGACGAAATGCTCGATCTCGGCTTTCGCGAGGACCTCGAATTCATCCTCGACGCCGCTCCGGCCGAACGCCGCACGCTGATGTTCTCGGCCACCGTGCCGCGCTCGATCGCCACGCTCGCCCAGGGCTACCAGCGCGATGCGGTGCGCATTTCGGCCGCCGGCGAGGAGAAGCAGCATCTCGACATCGAATACCGGGCGCTGAGCGTCGCCCAGCCCGACCGCGAGAACGCCATCATCAACGTGCTGCGCTATTACGAAGCCAAGAACGCGCTGGTGTTCTGCAACACGCGTGCCGCCGTCAATCATCTGACCGCGCGCTTCAACAACCGCAACTTCTCCGTCGTGGCGCTTTCGGGCGAGCTCAGCCAGAACGAGCGCAGCCATGCCTTGCAGGCAATGCGTGACGGCCGCGCAAAAGTCTGCATCGCCACCGATGTCGCGGCGCGCGGCATCGATCTGCCCAATCTCGAGCTGGTCATCCACGCCGATTTGCCGACCAATCCGGAAACGCTGCTACACCGCAGCGGCCGCACCGGTCGCGCCGGGCGCAAGGGCGTCAGCGCGCTGATCGTTCCCAACAGCGCCCGCAAGCGCACCGAGCGGCTGCTGCAGAACGCCGGCCTCAAGGCAACATGGGCGAGCCCGCCCTCGGCCGACGACGTGATGCGGCGCGACGACGAGCGCATCCTGGCCGATCCGGTTTTCGACGAGCCGGTGAAGGACGACGAACGCGGTGTCATCGACGCGCTCCTCGCCAGACATGGCGCCGAACAGGTGGCCGCTGCCTTCGTGCGCCAGTGCCGCGCCAGTCGCTCGGCGCCCGAAGACCTCATGGAGATCGCACCGTTCACGCCGTCGCGTGAAAGACCGGCGGGCGAAGGGTTCGCGCGCCGCGACGAGGCGCCCAGCCGCCGCGACGATTTCGGTGACAGCGTCTGGTTCTCGCTGTCGATCGGGCGTCGGCAGAATGCCGAGCCACGTTGGCTGATCCCGATGCTGTGCCGCACCGGCAGCATCTCGAAGCGCGAGATCGGCGCCATCAAGATGCAGCCGGAAGAGACCTACGTGCAGATATCAGCCGACTGGGCCGACCGCTTCCTGGCCGCGATCGGTCCCGACCGCAAGCTGCAAGGCAACATCCTGGTGAAGCGGCTCGACGGCCAGCCCGATTTGTCGCGCGCCGGCTATCAGCCGCCAAGCCCCGACAAGAAGCCGCATCGCGGCAAGGCGCCGTTCGATCCCAACGCGCCGAAGCGCAAATTCGAAAAACGTGCACCGGCAGCAGTCGATCAGCGCCCGGCCGCCGCGCATGAGGCAAAGCCATGGGCGAAAAAGCCGGGCAAGCCGAAATTCGACACCACCGGCGCGCCCAAGCACAAGAAGGCGAAGAAACGGCCCACCTAGAGCATTTCACCGTTTCACGGAAACGGCGATCTGCTCTAACTCTTTGTTTTGACGCAATTCCCAAGGGAAAACGCTATGCGTTTTCCCGGGAAAACCGCTTCACACTTTTCCTAGAATTGCTCTAGGACTTCGGCCGGAGGGAAGCGCTTGCCTGCAGGCCAGCCTTGATGGCAGCCCAGCTGGCCGATGCCGGCGTCGGGCGATGCTGCTTTGCGATGCGTTCCGTCAGCGATGAGCGCCAGTCCGCGTCTTCCGCCATCCTGCGGATCGCAGCGTACCAGCCGGCCTGGTCATTGGAATCGATCGCCGGCATCAGCCCGCCGCTCGCCTCGATCAGCGACGGCGCGGTCGAGACGATGACCGGAATGCCAAAATCGAGACATTCCGAGGCGCCATAGCCCCAGCCCTCGATATGCGAGGGAAAGACGCCGAAGGAAGCGCTGCGATAATATCGGATGAGCTCCGCATCGCTGATCGCTCCGGTGAACGTAACCCGCTCGAGCAGTCTCGGATGAGCCTTGAGATAGGCGCGCAGCGGATCGATCATCCAGCCCCAGCGCCCGGCGCAGACGAGCCGCGGCAGCTTGACGTCCTCGTCGAGCGCCTGCTGCCATATCCGTGCCAGCAGGATGTGGTTCTTGCGCACTTCGATGGTCGAGCAATAGAGCACGAACGGCTCGTCGGCCTCGATGCGCGAAGTCTGGCCGATGCGCGAAGCCGTCTCGTACAGGATGGACGGCATCGGAAACCGGTATACCACCGGCTGCGTGACGCCTGCCTGTTGCATATGATCGGTCAGCGTCGCACCAACTTCGTCGGATGCACAAAATGCCGGCGCGCCGGAACGCACGAGGTGCTCGAGATATGACCCGTAGCGAGCCTCGCCAGGGCTCATACCAACCATGTCGGGGCGCAGTGTCGGGATGAGATCGTGGCAAAGAAACGCAAGGCCACCGGCGCGCCCCGAGACGGCGGCTCGATCGTCACCGGTCAGAATGTGATGGCTGATCAGGACAAAGCCGCGCTCGGTCTCGTTCGGTTGGCTTGGAACCTGACGCGGGGCCGACCGGATCCGCGCCCGCTGGTACAGACGATAGGCCCTGATCAGCAACCTCGTCGCCTGATAGGCAATCCCTTTGCGGCCATGGGTCACCGTCTTGGCGAGATGGCGGTCGGCGTCGCGCTTGCCCCATGGCTGCTGCCTCACCGCTTCGAGGGCCTGCGACATCGCCGTACGTCTCCCAGGCCATCGTTTGAGGCGCCAGGGTGAAATCTCGCCCGTCGCGACATGGTCCTGCTCGAAAGGAGCGAGGGGGCGAAACCGGCCTTCCCACGGTCGGAACGCCACCACCTCCACGCTAGCGTCGGGATCGGCCAGGGCTGCGCTGACGAGAAAGCTTTCCACCCGTGGGATGCCGACAAGTCCCTGGCCGGACGGCCAGAACGTCAGGCCGGTGGCGTCGATGGCCAACCTGGGAGACTTTCTTTCCCGTCCATCTTCAATCGCGGTTTTACTGTCAGGACTCTCGACTGTCATGTTCTGCTTCTGTCGAAGGCGGTTGCACTCGATGCCTTATGCTTCATTTGCCGCGAAGAGGGTAGCCACGGCTTGCCCATCGGCTCGGCCCTGTGCCACCTTCGGCCGGGACGTGGCGAGCGGGGGTGGCAAATGCGCGGCGAAGTGCTTCACTATGACGAGGACCAGGGTTTTGGCTTCATCACCGGAGCCGACGGCAACCGTTACACCTTCCCCCGCGAGAACCTGCGCCAGCAAACCGCCATGCCCAACGGCACGGCCGTCGAGTTCCAGCCGGGCGGCGGCCAAGCGCGCGACGTCTTTTCGATCGCTGCTGCGACCGCCCCTCCGGCGGCCGCAGACCCCAGCATCAAGGCCGCACCGGCCCAGGCCAGCGTTCCGCCTGCAGCGGCCCCATCTCCTGCGCAGCATTTCGGCCGATCTTCCGAGACAGCCGAGCCCAGTGATCTCTGGGGCTATTTCTGGCGCGGCGTGACGCAGAACTATTTCAATTTCGCCGGACGCGCCCGCCGCAAGGAATATTGGGGCTACTGCCTGTTCTGGACGGTTTGCCTGCTGATCATCGGCGGCATCGGCCTGTACACCGATATGGATATGGGCGGTTTCGACAGTGATATCTCGGGCGCGATAACGGTCGGGTTGTGCGGCACGTTCCTGCTGGCGACACTCCTTCCCAGCCTCGGCATGATCGTGCGCCGGCTGCACGACATCGGCCTGTCGGGCTGGCTCTGCCTGCTGATCCTGATTCCGACCATCGGCAGCCTGATCATCCTGGTCTTCGCGCTGATCCCGACGCAGGCCCGGGAAAACCAGTGGGGGCCGGTGCCTGCGGGCGTGAGAATATAGTTTGCGTGCATATTGCAATCGCACCCAACCCTGGGTAGCATTCGCCGTAGCTAGCGTGAATGGGGGGCTGGGTATGCGCGGTGCGGTGCTTCACTACGACCAGGATCAGGATTACGGATACATCAACGGTATCGACGGCAAGCGCTATATCTTCACCCATAACGATCTGAATCAGGGGGTGACCCTCGCCAGGGGCGCCCTTGTCGAGTTTCGGCCGGATGACGGTACGGCGCACGATATAGTCGCCGTCACCCCGACAGCGCCATCGCCAAGCACGGGCCAGCCACGGCAGCCACGCCGTTCGGCCGAGAGCAGGCCCGCCTATTCCACGGGTCTGTGGGCTTACTTCTGGCGCGCGATAATTGCGGACTATAGCAATTTCAAAGGTCGCGCCCGCCGCAAGGAATTCTGGGCCTTCTGGCTATTCTACACCCTCGGGATATTTGCGCTTCTAGGCTTCGGAATACTCGTTGACCTGGCGTTCAATGGCTTCAAAACCAATGCGGACAGGACGCCGATGAGGGCCATAGGGCTCATACCCTTCCTGGTTTTCTTTTCGGGATTGATCCTGCCGTCGATTGCCCTCGTCGTGCGGCGTGTGCATGACGCGGGTCTGAGCGGCTGGTTTGCACTGCTGGGCTTCATCACTCCCATTGGCAGCATTGCCTTGCTGGTCTTCGGACTTCTGCCGTCCCAGGTGGGCGAAAACCCTTGGGGACCAGTGCCGGCAGGCGTCAGGATCTAGCCGCTTTTCAGCGCCTCGCCCGAAAGCCTGAGAAAGACCTTCTGGCCGTGGCGTTCGGCGCCAAGCCGGTCGTAGAAGCGCAGTGCGCCCTCGTTCCAGTCCTCGGTGGTCAGGTCGATGCGGCCGATGCCTTCGCGCAGGCAATGATCGGCGAGAAAGCCGATCAGCGCCCGGCCCACGCCGGCGTTGCGGGCTTTGTCGCGCACGAACAGATCCTTGAGGAACAGCAGCCGCTCAAGATCGATACCGGGATGCGCGATCGCCACCGACGCCAGGCCGCTGACCTCGCCGTCGACGAAGGCGAGCGCGAAATGCGGATAGGCCGGGCTTTCCTCGCCAAGCCATTTGCGTGCAGCAGACAGGGCCCGGTCGGCGTCGAGAGGCGGCTGCCGGTAATGCTCCGCCATCTCGCACAGCATGGCCGCGAGTGCCGCGGCGTCCTCGATCGTCGCCCAGCGGACGTCGACCGTCACGGTATCAGCCCAGGAATTTGGCGATGATCGCGTCGCCCATCTCAACCGTACCGACCTCGGTCATGCCATCGGACATGATGTCTTTCGTCCGCAGGCCTGCGTCGAGCACGGCGGCGATCGCGCCTTCGACGCGGTCGGCTTCATCGACCATGCCGAAGGAATAGCGCAGGCACATGGCGAAGGACGCGATCATGGCGATCGGGTTGGCGATGCCCTTGCCGGCGATGTCGGGGGCCGAGCCGTGCACCGGCTCGTAGAGCGCCTTGCGCTTCTTGGTCTTCACATCAGGCGCGCCGAGCGAGGCCGACGGCAGCATGCCGATCGATCCGGTCAGCATGGCGGCGATGTCGGACAGCATGTCGCCGAACAGATTGTCGGTGACAATGACGTCGAACTGTTTTGGCCAGCGCACCAGCTGCATGCCGCCGGCATCGGCCAGCATGTGGTCGAGCTTGACGTCGGAATAGCGCGCCTTGTGGGTCTGGGTGACGACCTCGTTCCACAACACGCCCGACTTCATCACATTGCGCTTTTCCATCGAAGTGACACGGTTCTTGCGCGTGCGTGCCAGTTCGAAAGCGACGCCCGAAATGCGCTCGATCTCGAACGTGTCGTAGACCTGCGTGTCGATGCCGCGCTTCTGGCCGTTGCCGAGATCGATGATCTGCTTGGGCTCGCCGAAATAGACGCCGCCGGTCAGCTCGCGCACGATCAATATGTCGAGGCCTTCGACCACCTCCTGCTTGAGCGAGGAGGACGCCGCCAGCGCCGGATAGCAGATGGCCGGGCGAAGGTTGGCAAACAGCTCCATGTCCTTGCGCAGGCGCAGCAGGCCGGCCTCAGGGCGCACCTCGTAGGGCACCGCGTCCCATTTGGGACCGCCGACGGCGCCGAACAGCACCGCGTCGGCCGCCATCGCCTTTTCCATGTCGGCATCGGAGATCGCCGCGCCATGCGCGTCATAGGCGCAGCCGCCGACCAGCCCCTCATCGGTGGCAAAACCGCTGCCGAGCTTGTCGTTCATGACCGCGATCAGTTTCTTGACCTCGGCCATGGCCTCGGGACCGATGCCGTCACCGGGGAGCAGGAAAAGATGCTTCGTTGCCATGGAGGAACCGTCCTGGAAAGAATTTGAACCGCGGCCTTGCTAAACGCCAAGCCGGTTGTGCGCAAGGAGTAACGCAGCGATCAAGAACAACCTCGTTCGTTTGCGATCCTTCGCGCTCCCCTCTGCCC
>NZ_RZOL01000271.1:0-8183 GCF_004022985.1 Mesorhizobium sp. M7A.F.Ca.ET.027.02.1.1
TCATATAATACTGTCAATTTCCATATAAAAAATGGGATGCGGAAACTGGATTGTGGCAGCAGAACGGTCGCTGCTATAAAGGCAATCAACATGGGAATCATAGAATTGTAAGGAGATCTCTTACTTCGATAAAAGGCAGACTCACAATCAGAGTTTAACGCTGGCAAGAACTGTGCATTCTTTACGGCGCCAGACCTTGAGTTGCACCCTCGGTGCGTGGCTGCACTAGTCGGACAAGATCGGGAGTGACTGCTAGCCCGTTTTTCTCACCGCATCTGGCGCTAGGCGGTGTTTTGGCCTGGCCAGGAGCCGGTATCGTGCTCCGATCCCGAAGACGATGCGCAATCGCCGCGTGTGTGCGGCGATTTGAGCTTGTGCAATGTACCTCTTTTGTTGGCGGGAAGGGTTCGGGTCCTGCGGCGCCATCTGGCCGCGGCGCGTATTCGGGCGTGTGCCAGGGCGAATTCGTCGGCATAGGGACACGCCGAAGCCATCGCGACCTTGATGCGCCGTACCGAGACGCGGACCCGCGCACCGATTTTCAGTAGCTTCAACTCGATCGTGCCGCAGGTGGGCTCGGCGAGCCGGGTGTGGGCGAGGCCGAGGCGGCGCAAGGCGCAAATGAGAACGTAGACAAACGAGGCAAACCAAAGCCGCAACGATTGGCGCGCAGGTATGGGCGCTGGTGCGATCGGGTAGACGGATAGCGCCCGTGCCGCCCAGCGCTCTGGCTTGAGGACGACACGATAAAGCGCGGATTGGCACCCAGCGTCGTGCACTCGGCCTGAGCCACAGCCCTTCTTTCGTCAACCACAGGAAAGTCGCCAAAGACGCGTGCGACCTGTGACCTGCCACGGGTAATTTCCTCCATCTGAGATTAGAGTCCGGCCTCGATTGAAGGACGGACTGATGAAGAGAAGGCGGTTTACAGAAGCAGATCATCACGGTTCTGCGTGAGCATGAGGCGGGAGCAAAGGCGGGCGACCTGGCGCGCAAGCATGGGATCTCCGAGGCGACGCTGTATAACTGGAAGGCGAAGTATGGCTGATGGACGTCTCCGATGCCAAACGGCTGAAAGCCTTGGAAGACGAGAACGCGAAGCTGAAGAAACTGCTCGCCGACCAGATGCTCGAAGCGTCGGCACTGCGCGAGCTTCTTTCAAAAAAATGGTAGGGCCCGCCGCCAAGCGCGAAGCCGTCGCGCATCTGCAGGCCGTCATGGGCGTGTCGGAGCGTCGGGCCTGTTCCTTCGTCGGTGCCGATCGCAAGATCGTCCGCTATCGGTCCCGGCGTCCGCCGGAGACGGAGCTGCGCAAGGTTACGCGACCTCGCCAACGAGCGCCGCCGCTTCGGCTATCGACGCCTGTTCATTCTGCTCCAGCGCGAGGGCGAGCCATCAGGGGTCAATCGCATCTACCGGCTCTACCGCGAGGAGGGCCCGACGGTGCGCAAGCGCCGGGCACGGCGACGAGCGGTCGGCACGCGGGCGCCGATCCTGGTTGAGGCGAAGCCGAACGCGCGCTGGTCGCTGGACTTCGTCCATGATCAGTTCGCCTGCGGGCGGCGGTTCCGGGTGCTGAACATCGTCGACGACGTGACGCGCGAATGCCTTGCCGCGATCCCGGACACGTCGATCTCCGGCCGGCGCGTTGCTCGGGAACTGACTGACCTGATCGCCTGGCGCGGCAAGCCGGACATGATCGTTTCCGACCACGGCACAGAGTTCACCTCGAACGCCATCCTCACCTGGTCGAAGGATCATCGCGTCGAATGGCACTACATCGCGCCGGGCAAGCCGATGCAAAATGGCTACGTCGAATCCTTCAACGGCCGAATGCGCGACGAGCTGTTGAACGAGAGCCTGTTCTTCGGCCTCGACCACGCCCGCAGTGCCATTGCCGAATGGAGGCAGGACTTCAACACCGCGAGGCCGCATTCCTCGCTCGGCTACCAGACCCCGGCGGCCTTCGCCGGAACCCTAGCCGCAACCGGCTCCCACGCTGCGCTCAATGAAGGCTTCGCGTCTCCGCCGGTTGCTCAAACCGCGCGATACGGCGTAACAGAAACGGTCGAGGCTCTAATCGTCACTGGATGAAAGTTCAGTGGCAGGTCACCTGACCACTTGCCTTGGACCCCGGCAGGCTTCCGCCAGGCGGGGGCGATCTTCGTTACAAGCCGCTCGTTGCGGGCGACCCCGAAGACATAGTCGACGCGGTTTTGCTCGCACCAGGCCATCAGCGCCTCGCGGGCAAGCCGGGATCGGCGCAGGATGGCGCGGACCTCGGGGCCACGACTTGCGGATTTGCCTCACGATCCGCGCAACCTCCTCGACGCTCCCTTGCTGGCGTGAATGTTGGAACGCCTGAGCTTTGCCGCCAGCAGATGCCGGCCGCAGAAGACGTAGAGCGGCAGGTGGCACTAGCCCTTGTAGCACGTTCTGGGCTGGGGACGCCGCACCCTTCGGCACCCCCTCGTCTGGTAGCTTTCTGCCGAGATGGTTCTGACCGATATCGCTGCGGACTGGACCGAGTGCGTGCCGGTCGCCAGGTTCACGTTGACTCTCTAGTTGGGTTTCAGCCTCGGCCTTGGCTGGACGATCCAACATCTCTCCAATGTGTTTGTGACGATCCTACCATTCTAGGTAGGCGCACTGGTCGAGCTTGCCGTCTATAACCCTACGAAGCCATTTTGATTCCAATTTCGATGCTATGGCGCCATCATTTGGTCGAGGAAAGACTATGCTTGAAGAGAATACCTCAAACTCCTTACTTGCCTTCGAAACCCTCGAATCGAACGTGCGAGCGTATTCTCGAACGTTTCCTGTTGTGTTCAGGAAAGCTGCGGGAGCCATTCTCGAGGACGAGAATGGCTCAGAGTTTATCGATTTTCTCTCCGGCGCGGGCGTCCTCAACTACGGTCACAATGATTCGGATTTTCTAAATGACGCAAAGAAATACCTGGAGTCAGGCGGAATTATTCATGGGTTAGACATGGCTACTTCTGCAAAAAGAGAGTTTATGGAGTATTTTGACGCCACAATATTACGTCCACGTGACATGACATACAAATTTCAGTTTCCCGGTCCTACCGGGGCCAATGCCGTGGAAGCGGCGTTAAAGCTCGCACGGAAGGCCACGGGTCGGCAAACTGTAATTTCATTCACCAACGGCTTTCATGGAGTGAGCTTGGGCGCGCTTGCGGTAACGGGTAATCGAACCCACCGGGGTGCGGCAGGATTAACGCTAGTCGGTGCAGTGTTCATGCCTTATGACGGCTATTGGGGAGCCGATCAGGACACTTCGGAATATCTGGGCAAGGTGCTTGCTGATGCAAGCAGTGGTGTCGATCTTCCTGCTGCCATCATTCTGGAAACAGTTCAAGGCGAGGGAGGCATAAATCCTGCGAGCAAGATTTGGCTGCAGTCGCTCGAGCTACTTTGCCGAAGGAACGGCGTCCTTCTGATTGTTGATGACATTCAGGCAGGTTGCGGACGAACAGGTAGTTTCTTCAGTTTCGAATTTGCCGATTTATCGCCAGATATAATTGTTTTGTCAAAGTCTCTCAGCGGCTGTGGACTGCCGCTATCCCTTTTGCTGCTCAAACCTGAAATAGACGTTTGGCAGCCCGGCGAACACAATGGAACATTCAGAGGCAACAATCTCGCGCTTGTGACTGGGGCTTCTGCGTTACGAAAATATTGGACGGATGAAAAGCTGTCTCACGGCGTTACGGAAACAGGGCGAATTCTCAACCAGCGCCTTCAGCAGATTGCTCAAAGTAGCGGCGATCCTAGCCTTTCCGTGCGCGGAAGGGGCATGATGCTCGGGCTCGATTGCAATACAGGCAAACTGGCCGAGAAAATCGTGCACAGGGCCTTTGAAGGTGGGCTGGTGGTAGAGCGATGCGGCGCGGAGGACCAGGTTGTCAAGCTTCTTCCCCCTTTGACGATCGATGGGGAGACGCTTCAACGCGGTCTCGACATATTGGACAGTTCTGTGCACGCAAGCGTCTAATCGGTCGAGGCTGTATGCATAGACAGTGGGGTGATTTTCTTTATCCGCCGCAGCGGAATCGAAGATGGACAGGATCACGCTCCGGGGTCGACCGTCCGCCCCGTTGAGCCCTTCCCAATGTTGTGCCGTGCCGATCAAGCATCTCTGACCTAACAGCTTTGCAGATTGCCGACAACGTGATTGGTGGAACATGAATGCGACGATTCTGAAATTCGGGGGCTCTTCTTTTCTGCATCCCAAGGACTACGGGCGAATTGCTGGGCATCTGGCCGACCGACTGGCGGCTGGCGAACACAAAATCGTTGCCGTGGTCAGCGCGATGTCAGGCACCACTTGCAACTTGAAAGCGGTCATGCTCGACGTCAACAAGCAAGCATCGCCATCAAATCTCGATGGGGCACTTGCGACCGGAGAGATGCTCAGTGCCTCCCTTTTGGAGGCTGCCATCAGCCGGCTGGGTATTCCAGCCATATCTTTGAACGGATATTCCCTTGGAATACGTACGAATTCGGATTTCGGTCGCGCGTCTATCAAAAGCGTGGACCCCACGCCAATCCTGGCAGCACTGCAGGAGCATCACGTCGTTGTTGCCGCGGGTGCCCAGGCAATTGATCAGTCCGGTCGGTTAACGTTTCTCGGCAGAAACAGCTCTGACCTGTCAGCTATCGCAATTGCGTCCATGTTGGGAGAGCACACTTGCGAAATCTACTCGGATGTTCCAGGCGTCTATACGGCAGACCCTTACTTGGTCGCAGGAGCACAACTGATTCCGGAGATTTCTTATCGCGCGATGCTACAGATGTCGCGACATGGTGCGAAGGTACTGCACCACAGGGCGGTGCATTACGCCGAAACGCACAACGTCACCATTGTTTGCAAATCGCTGACCAGCGACGGCGTCATCACCGGTACGATCGTGACTGGCCATGGGAACGCCCGCTCTGTGACCGTAGCTCGCGAGATCCCGGTGTTTTCGTGTGCCACCCTTGAAGAATGCGACAACCTTTGCGCGCTTCTTGCTCGACACGACATCAACGCGATCCGCGTGGAGGACGGCCACGGGGTAGTGATATGCATTGTAAGCGATATCGATTTTGCCCTTCGACTTGTCGCACTGTCGGACACTGTCCCGGTGTTCATTGGTTCAAAAAACGTGGTGACGGAACTCGATTCTTCCGTGTTGCGCGTCCACGTGGTCGGCGATTATGACCGGGCCATTGCCTTGGCACGCCAAATCCACGAACGAATGTATCCTGCAGCCGTTGGCGCACCCTCTCGGTGAGAATGGCTGGGCAGCCCTCCAGCCTATATCTGCTGCTCATTCGCACAACAATACGCCGGGAAATCCACGGTAATCCATTTGGGTCTGGATGCCTCCTCATGTTTCCATCGTTCACGCTGATGCTGGTTGCTGGTGGCGCAGCCGTTTTGCGCCGCTTTAGCCGTGATGCGGGCGCAGTTCGCCTTCATGCCAAATAGTATCGAACCTGCTAGCCGGTCAGTGCGGGCGCCCACGCCGACCGCCGCTACCATTGTGATGAAAATGTGGAGGCGCGACCCCACGATCCGGATATCGACTGGTCTGGACCTATTGAGTCACTCAAGCTGAGCATGCAATGTGCCACGCCGCGAGCTATGAGCTTTCGTCAGCAGCAGCTGCAGACTAGTAGTGATGGAAAGACGGAATTACATCTGCCGGTGATCAACCCGGCGACAGAGAAGGTATTTGGCTCGCTGGCCGGAGCTTTCGGCGTCGGCCTGGTCGAAGCGACGAAGCCTCGCTTCGGCAGAGCGAACCCGCCGGGCTTGATTGATAGCGGCGACCCTGCCGACGCCGGCCAATTCCCGACGGACCGGTCGACGAGACGGACGAGAGCGTTGCAGCTCAGAGTCTCGGACGACCGTGGCGCAGCGGATGCAGAGGCATAAAGGGCGCCGAAGCGATTGGCCAGGAATTCCGGCAACTTAATCTGCTCCTGGCAGATCAGTCCCTGCTGCGGCAGCCGGCCGTTAGCCAGCAGGTCGAGCACAGTGCAGATGCCAGCCGCCGTGGTCGCCTGGATGCGCTCGTCGGCTTGCCGTTGATCACCTGATAGTAAATTTTGTTGAAGTAGGTTTCCTGGATCAGGCGGCCCTGCTTGTGTCCGCTGACAATGACAACAGTTCACGCCCTCGCTCAGACGAAGATCGTGAAGCAGCGCCTTCATTCGGGCGGCGTGACCTGGATAGCGGATACTGCGATAATTCAGCGTCCCCACTCGGGCCTGCAGGGCATCGCATAGCGTGCCCAAACCACCGGAAGTATTGAAAGCCTCATACCGCGCGCCGTCGACAGAGAACTCCTCGTACTCCTCAAGCGCTGGGACTTCCACACGTTGGCCATTGGCGATCGCCTCGCAAGGCTCGCAATCGGTTGATCACCCCATCGGTGCTCCAGGTCAGATTGTAATGCAGCGCGTTAGCTGGATACTCTGGCAGAGCGCCCGTGCGCAGCCGCACCGCGTCGACACGGTCGAATCCGGCAGTAAGATGATGCGCTACGATCGAGATAAAGCCGGAGCGAGGGCGCATTGTGGGACCGGCGGCCAGCATTTTGCTCTGGCGCGTACTCCCGACATCCTCGGTCAGATCAAGGTAATGCACCCCGGCGGCAACTGCAGCACGGGCAATGCCGACAGTTAGACGTAGCGGCACCGCGCGAGCACGGCGAATTTACCCGCAGTACACTGCACAACTGTTCCGGATCGTCGGCGTCCAGCGTTGCCGTACGCAAACGGGGATGCGCGGGAAGCCTCGCTAGCGAGGCCGCCGTCGCATCTGCTGGCTAATGACCTCTCCTTCAGCGGGCACGCATCGCCAACTCGGATTGCACGAGGTCGAAACGGATGGTCGCGCCGACTTGCCCGCCGATTCCATCTGCACTGTTCCGGATCGTTTCGACGAGGTTTTCGAGAACAGCATAGGGTGTGCAACTCTGCCGGCCTCGATGAAATTTTCCCAGCAGCAGCAAGGCGCAGTGCTTGTCGGGTCGGGCGCAGAAAACCAAGGAGCCACTGTCCTCGATTTCCTGCACAAGGAACGCGTCGTCGGAGGCTATGCCCGAAAGCTGCTTGTAAACCCGACGCAGCCTTGGTCGAATTGCGACGTAGTCCTCCGAGGATTCAATAATGCCGGCAAGGGATAGATACGGCAATCTTGCCGAGCTCTGCAGCCATACTTCACTTCCGTCGGCTTTGAGAAACATTTTCAATCTCCCCGTTATTTAGAAGTCACCAGATCGTGCGGCAAAGACGGTCCTTTGCCGTGACCCGCAGCATCCTCACCCGTTCGCTCTCGCAGCTGAGATCGCGCAGAAATGTCCGCGTTAAGGAGGGCCCCAATGGTTCTTCCACTCAGGCATTTTGTTCACAAAAGATATGCCCCTTCGGATTTGAATAGGCAAGAAGAGATCTACTAAGTTGCAATAAGTTATTGTTACCTTCGTAATTCTAGCGCATTGTTTTCGTAAAAAATAATAGTCAACAATTTACGGCTGCTAGCTAGCTGTGAGCTTTCGGGAGGTTGTCCATTCGGACCGGACCGAGGAGACTGGAGTTACCAGGCTTCAGCACTCACCGGAGGGTCCGAATGAACATCCATAAGAATGCCCGTCTCACGCCGCTGCGTCGAGAGGAGATGGCGCTGTCGGTGATAGAAGGCGCTTTCTCCAAAGCCCATGCGGCGCGCGTCTACGGCGTGTCGGCCAAGATCGTGGCGCGCTGGGTCGAGCGCTACAAGTCCGAAGGGCGGCCCGGCATGATCGACCGTTCCTCGCGGCCCGCCCATATGCCACAGGCCACCGCTGCGTTGATCGCCGAGCGCATCATGGCGCTGCGGCGGCAACGTTGGACCGGCAAGCACATCGCCCATGAGGTCGGCGTCTCGCCCGCCACCGTCAGCCGCGTTCTCAAGCGTGCTGGACTGTCGCGACTGAGAGATATCGAACCGGCCGAGCCGATCCGACGCTACGAGCGCGAGCATCCCGGCGAGATGATCCATGTCGACATCAAGAAGCTCGGTCGTTTCGAGCGCATCGGTCATCGCATTACCGGCAAGCGCACCGGCAATGCCAGCTCGCGCGGCAGCAGTTGGGAGTTCGTCCATGTCTGCATCGACGACGCCTCCCGCATCG
>NZ_RZOL01000272.1:0-8166 GCF_004022985.1 Mesorhizobium sp. M7A.F.Ca.ET.027.02.1.1
GTCCTCAGCGGCATGAACAACGCCTTGCCCTTGCGGCCGGTCGCTTCCCTGATCTTGCCCGTCCAGTCCTTCCAGATCGTCGCGCTCCAGGGTTCCTCCGGCAGCAGATCGAAGGCCTGTCGAAGGAAATCGCGATCGTCATCGGAAAATTCCGGCTTCTCCTGCGGTCCGTCGCGCAGGATACGCCACCAGTTGACCGCATCGGCCAGCCTGTCGAGATTGCCGCGCACCGCCAGCCAGAACGGTTCGGCCTGCTCGCCAGAGACGCCGAGCACGATCAGACGGTCTTGTGCCTCGGCGAACGGCATGTGGTGCAGCAGCGACCGGTTGAGCACGAACAGCTCGTCCGGATCGAACTTGGCGGCGGATTTCGATGTCGCCGCCGGATCGAAGCGTTCGGCGAGTTCGCCCATCGTCGGCACCGCCGCGACATTCTCCGAAGTGCCTACCAGGACGGCCAATGATGCGACGGCCATCGGCTCGATGCCGTCCTCGCGCAGGCTTTCAATCGAGAGCGCGCCGGTGCGCTTCGACAAGCCCTCGCCCGATGCGGTGGTCAGGAGATTATGGTGGCCGAACACTGGCGGCTCGGCAGCCAGCGCCTGGAACAGGGCGATCTGCACGCCGGTGTTGGTGACGTGGTCGTCGCCGCGGATGACATGGCTGACGCCCATCTCGATGTCGTCGACGACAGAAGGCAGTGTGTAGAGATAAGTGCCGTCCTCGCGCACCAGGACCGGATCGGAAAGCGAAGCCAGATCGACGGTTTCCTCGCCGCGCACCAGGTCGTTCCAGTGGATTTCGGTGCGTTCCGGCTGTTGTGGATCGCCTGAGAAATTGGGGAGGAGAAAACGCCAGTGCGGCTGGCGGCCATCGGCCTGGTACTCGGCGATCTGCTCGTGCGTCAGCGTCAGCGCCTCCCGGCCATAGACCGGCGGCAGGCCGCGCGTGCGGCGCACCTTGCGCCTGAGATCGAGTTCCTCCGGCGTTTCATAGCAGGCATAGAGAACGCCTGCCGTCTTCAGCCTCTCGACCGCCGCGTCATAGACTTCGAAGCGCCGCGACTGGTACTCGGTGGCGTCGGGAAAAATGCCCAACCAATGCAGGTCGTAGAGGATGGCGTCGGAAAACTCCTGCTTCGAGCGCGCAATGTCGGTGTCGTCGAAGCGCTGGATGAATCGGCCCTTGTTGTTCATGGCGAACAGCCAGTTGAACAGAGCCGTGCGCGCATTGCCGATGTGAATGCGGCCGGTCGGCGACGGGGCGAAACGAACGGTAACTGTCATGAACGGGGCGTACCGGATGCTTTTGTGGTTGACAAGACGCGCCCCCGCGCTGGCCGGCAGACATAGAACATGGCGGCTGGAATGAAAAGACCGGCGGTGAACGCTCCGACGGCGCCCAGGCCGGCGGTGCCCATTTTGTGCCGGCAGCTTTTCACGATAGGAATTTTTTCTTGACTGGGTGCCCTCAGCTATGGTACATATTTGGCTATGGTGCTGATTTGCGCCAGCGACCCGCCGCACAGGCGGGTTTTTCGTTTGATGCTCCGTCAGCCAACGCGTCGGCGAAGGCTCCGAAGGAACCCATTAACCCAAGTTTGTAGCGCTTGAAGGCGATCAGCGGCCGAAATCATCGGAACTGAGGCGGGTCCAGCGGTCGCCCACCAATCCACCGATAAAGATGTCGCCGGAGCGGACCGCTTCCGTGACCTCGGCGATCCGCGAGCGGACCATTGTTCCCCCGGCATAGCGGAAGAAGACATTCTTGTAGCCAAAGAGTTGAGGTATGAATTTGGTCTGCGTCTGTCCGGTGATGCCCACGCAGCCCATCTCCCATGCGGCGGCGACAAGCGCATCCAGCGTCGCGCCCCAGTGCAATCCGGATGCCTGGATCTGTAACAGGTTCGCCACGCCGCCGGCTTGACCATAGAAGGCATAACAACCGAGCATTTTGCCCGTTTCGTCGTAGGTCCCACCGAAATGAAGGGGGCCGTCGGCCCGCTTCTCGGCCGCCAGCGCAAGCAGCCGTGCAAGTTCCCCATCCTTCCAACTCGGCCGAAGAGCGTAACCAGACAGGAGGGTCGGCAGCTTCTCGGCAAATTGAACGGCATCGATCGGCTCACGATGGGTGCGATGCGACGATGAATGGAGGACCGGTGGCTCGAACCTTTTCTTCGCGAGAGCATCGAATGCTCTTGCGCATGGATCGAGTACAAGGCGAGGCAGGCCAGGCCATTTACGGTGCAGTGCGGCGGCGGCCATCGCCGCCGGCCGGAAAACATATGTCCATCCCAGACAATGCACCGGCAGGAGTTGGTACTTCATCGGGCGCGCGAAGGCCAAGGATGTCCGGTTGGCCGAATCGGTCAGCTGCAGATCGAATTCGCCTTGATGCAAGGCACGCAGCAATTGGGGTCCAGCCGAGCCATCATCGGTGCCGGGGTCGGCCATGAGCGGCCCGATGATCGCCGCATTCAATGCCGCTCCATTGAGCTCGTAGCGGGCTTTCAGAACGCCGAGGAACCCACCCAGACGACCGTGCCGGTTGATCTGGACAAGAGCGTTGCTTTCCCCGGACTGGCCGGCAGGGTCGAGGTAAATCTCTCTCATATACGCGGCCGTCTCCGCGATCGCGCGATCGAGGAGGTGACGCCGCCGCCGGCGAAACTTCGTCAGGAAGAGTGCGGCGACGCGCTCGAGATCTTCGGCAGCCAGCGGCCGAACCGAGCCATGCTGAGATTCCAGCACTGACGGCGCAGCCAACTTCTCCTCGGCATTTGCAGAAAGATGCATCGTGAAGAACATCCGTGGGTTGCCCTCCATCGGATATATATCAACCAATGGTAGAAACAACGTATCTCGGTCAGTATGATGAACAGAGGTCTCAAGACTTACTATCCGGACAGGGCTTCACAGGCAAATCAAGTCGGCCAGCATCGATGCGCTGATCGGCGGGTTGCCGCGGCCTTGCGATCGCATGCCCTGCTCCAGCCCGCTGGGCTGACAGTGCCGGACAGAGGCGGCCTCCGGCCGAAGCTGGAGGCCGCCTCAATTCAGCTCACAAGTCCCTTGGTCAGTTCCAATGCCTGGCGCTCGAACAGGCGGCGGTAGATGCCGCCTTTCAGCCGGATCAGTTCATCATGCGAGCCTTCCTCGACGATGTTGCCGCGATCGAAGACCAGCAGCCGGTCCAGCGCCCTCACCGTCGAAAGCCGGTGCGCGATGACCAGCGTCGTGCGGCCGACCATCAGCCGCTCCATCGCCTGCTGGATCAGCACCTCCGACTCCGAATCGAGGCTCGATGTCGCCTCGTCGAGGATCAGGATGCGCGCATCGGCAAGGAAGGCGCGCGCGATCGCCACGCGCTGACGCTCGCCGCCCGACAGTTTCACGCCGCGTTCGCCGACCAGCGTGCCATAGCCCTTCGGCAGGTTGGTGATGAAGTCATGCGCACTCGCCAACTTCGCGGCATGCTCGATCTCCTCCTGCGTCGCACTCGGCCTGGCATAGGCGATGTTCTCGGCCAGCGACCGGTGGAACAGGATCGGCTCCTGCT
The DNA here is from genome assembly GCF_004022985.1 of Mesorhizobium sp. M7A.F.Ca.ET.027.02.1.1. NCBI lineage: Bacteria > Pseudomonadati > Pseudomonadota > Alphaproteobacteria > Hyphomicrobiales > Phyllobacteriaceae > Mesorhizobium > Mesorhizobium sp. M7A.F.Ca.ET.027.02.1.1. The sequence goes on from NZ_RZOL01000272.1 coordinate 3,559, forward strand.
GAACGATGGCGATCTGCCCGCGCAGCGAGGCTTGCGCCACCTGCGAGATGTCCTGGCCGTCGACCAGTATTTTCCCCGCATTCACGTCATAGAGCCGCTGGATAAGCTTGACGAAGGTCGTCTTGCCCGATCCCGAATGGCCGACCAGCCCGACGCGCTCACCCGGCGCGATATCGACCGAAAAGTCGCGGTAAAGCGCCGATCGGTGATGGCCATAGTGAAAGGTCACGTTGTCAAAGCTGATCCGTCCTTCGGTGATCCGGATCGGCTTGGCGCCGGGCCGGTCCTCGATGCCGAGCGGTTCGGACTGGAAATCGACCAGCTCTTCCATATCGTTGATGGAGCGCTGCAGGTTGCGGATATGCGTGCCGATATCCCTGAGATAGCCCTGCAGCACGAAGAGCGAGGTCAGCACGAAGGCAACGTCGCCGGCGCTCGCCTGCCCCCACGACCACAGCATCAGCGCCAGGCCGATCACCGCGGCGCGCATGACCAGCAGCAGCACCCCTTGCGTGGTGCCGTTGATGGTGCCGCGCACCCAGGTGCGCCGTGTACGCGCACGCCATTTGGCGACGACCTTGGCCAGTCGGCGTTCTTCGCGCTCCTCGGCGCCAAAGCCCTTGACCACGGCGTTGCAGCTGACCGCGTCGGCCAGCGAGCCGCCGAGGCGGGTATCCCAGGTGTTGGCGAGCCTTGCCGCCGGCGCGACATAGCCAAGTGACAGCAGCGCCGTCACCGTGATGAACAGCACCGAACCGGCAGCAACGACCGCCCCCATCAACGGCCAGAACCAGCCGAGCAGCAATGTCGAGCCGACCAGCATGACGATTGACGGCAGCAGCGCGATGAGGATGGTGTCGTTGAGCAGGTCGAGCGCCCACATGCCGCGCGTCACCTTGCGCACGGTCGAGCCGGCAAAGCTGTTGGCATGCCAGTCGGTGGAAAAGCGCTGGACGCGATGGAAAGCATCGGCGGCGATGTCGGCCATCATCTTCAAAGTCAGCTCGACGATCCCCATGAACGCCAGGTTGCGCAACACGACGCCGGCCAGCGCGAGCGCCATCAACATCGAGAACGCCGTCATCGCGGCATTCCAGGCAATCGCGTCGGCGCCGGCGCTGCTGGCGACGGCGTCGACCAGCCGGCCGGAGTAGAGCGGCGTCAGCACATCGGCCAGCGTCGACAGCAGGAAGCTGCCCATGATGAGCGAGAGCCGCCAGGGCTGACGCCGCCAATGAGTGAGCGTGAAGCCAAGAACGCTGCGAAAGGCGCTCGCGCGCAAATCGATCTTGAAACGAGCCATGATGTCATTCGGGCACAAACGAGCCCGATCCCAGTAGGTCGAAAATTGAAGAAGCCGCGCAAGGAGCCAATGAGTGCCCGGAAGCGGAGTGGCATATTTGGCGTATCGCCCAAATCGGGCGGCGATCGGCATCGGCATAAGCCTGTGCTCGGTCCGGCATCGGCACGAAGGGGAAACCTTCGCGGAGCGCCGGATGAGACCTAGGCTTCGCGGCCTCGCATTACCATGTGAAATACTGCCATTCGGACCTCCCGCAAGACAATTGCGGAGGTGTCCTTATAGAGACGCTCCGATGCATCGCCAAGACGAGTTCACGCCAAAAGTGTATCTGGTCCAACCACTGCGATTATTTTGCAACAACGGAGCAAGCCGCGCGCCTCATTCAGGAATGCGATCCAAGCGCATGTAGCGGCCATCGGTCGATGGCTTGAACCCAAGCTTCTCATAGACGCCGTGTGCGTCGCTGGTCGACAGGCTCCAGTGGAAAACAGTCCTGACTTCAGGATGATCGATAAGGGCCTGGACGAGCCGGCTGCCGATGCCTTGCCCGCGATTCCCGGGCCAGACGATGATATCGGCGAGATAGGCGAACACCGTGCGGTCGGTGATCGCGCGGCCGAAGCCGACTTGCCTGCCGTCGACATAGGCGCCGACGCAAAGCGAATTGGCAAAGGCGCGGCGATGGACTTCATCAGTGCGTCCGGCGCCCCAATAGCTTGCCATCAACAGGTCCGATGTCGCACGGAAATCGATCCGTGACATGTCGAAGCTGATTTCACAATCGGGCATGGCTGTCTCCGGTCGCGCCGCCGCGTGCGCTTTCGGTACCTAGCTGCGATCCCTGAACCGGTTGGTGATGGGATAGCGGCGGTCGCGGCCAAAATTCTTTTTGGTGATCTTTACGCCCGGCGCGGCCTGCCTTCGCTTGTATTCTGCGATGTAGAGCAGGTGCTCGATGCGCGTCACCGTCGCCCGGTCATGGCCGCGCGCGACGATGTCGTCGACACCCATCTCATTTTCCACCAGGCATTCGAGGATGTCGTCCAGCACCGGATAGGGCGGCAGCGAATCCTGGTCGGTCTGGTTCTCGCGCAATTCCGCCGATGGCGCCTTGTCGATGATGTTTTTCGGGATCACCTCGCCCGAGGGCCCGAGCGCGCCCGGCGGCACGTGGCTGTTGCGCCAGCGCGACAGCGCGTAGACCTGCATCTTGTAAAGGTCCTTGATCGGATTGAAGCCGCCATTCATGTCGCCATAGAGGGTTGCGTAGCCGACCGACATCTCGCTCTTGTTGCCCGTGGTGACGACCATCGAGCCGAACTTGTTGGAGATCGCCATCAGGATGGTGCCGCGCGCCCGGCTCTGCAAATTCTCCTCGGTGATGCCTTCCTTGGTGCCTTCGAACATCTGCGTCAGCGCGTGCAGAAACCCTTCGACCGGCTCGAAGATCGGCACGATGTCGTAGCGGCAGCCGAGCGCCCGGGCGCAATCCTCGGCATCCTTCAGCGAGTCCTTCGAGGTGTAGCGATAGGGCATCATGACGGCGCGCAGGCGTTCCTCGCCGAGCGCATCGACGGCGAGCGCCGCGCAGATCGCCGAATCGATGCCGCCGGACAGACCAAGCACCACATTCTTGAAGCCGTTCTTGTTGACGTAGTCGCGCAGGCCCAACATGCAGGCGCGATAGTCGGCCTCCTCCCGGTCCGGGATTTTCGACATCGGCCCTTCCGAGCAGATCCAGTGATCCCCTTGTCTCTTCCAGGTGGTGATGTCGACCGCTTCCTCGAACTGGCTCATCTGGAAGGCAAGCGTCTTGTCGGCGCCAATGGCAAACGACGCGCCGTCGAAGATCAACTCGTCCTGCCCGCCAAGCTGGTTGGCATAGATCATCGGCAGCCCGCATTCGATGACCTGGCGGATGACGACCTGGTGGCGGACATCGATCTTGGCGCGATAATAGGGCGAGCCGTTCGGCACCAGCAGGATTTCCGCCCCGCTTTCGGCCAGCGACTCGCAGATATCGACGTCGCCCCAGATGTCCTCGCAGATCGGAACTCCGATGCGCACGCCGCGGAAATTGACCGGCCCCTGGATCTCGGGTCCAGCCTGGAAGACGCGCTTCTCGTCGAACTCGCCGTAGTTCGGCAGATCGAGCTTGTAGCGTTCGGCGATGATCTTGCCGCCATCGGCGAAGACGATCGAATTGTGCGTGCCGCTCTTGCGCTTCAACGGCGTGCCGATGATGACGCCGGGACCGCCATCCGCGGTGTCGGCGGCAAAGTCCTGTGCCGCCTTTTCGCAGGCTTTCAAAAAGGCCGGCTTCAGCACCAGATCCTCCGGCGGGTAGCCAGCGAGGAAAAGCTCGGTATAGAGCACGAGATCGGCGCCTTGGCGTGCGGCATCCGCCCTCGCCTCGCGGGCCTTGGCGAGATTGCCTGATATGTCGCCGACAGTCGGATTGAGCTGGGCGACGGCGATGCGCAGGATGTCGAGCTTCTTGGTCATGCCTGCTGACTTAGCGCGGCAAAATTGCCCGGGCAATGGCGTTCGTTTGGACCAATTCGGACCGATTGACATACGTCAATCGTGTGCGGACCGATCGACGTGCTTCAATCGTGGCGAGACGACCAGGTATCAATCGTCGCCCATATATTCGCGCAACGCTTGCGGCGAATGATTCTCGCCGATCGACATCGCCAGGATGCGTGAAATATGCCGGCGCGGCAGGCCTGTCTGCACCACCCACTGGTTGATCTGTGCCTGGATCTTGTCGAAGTCCCTCTTCGAGGTCGGGCTTTCGGCGATGTCGAGGCCGGCGTCGCGCAACGCCGCGGCCATATCGCCCGAGATGACGAACGCATCCCAACCCAGCCAGCGCAGGAAATACTGGCCCGTATTGCCGCCCAACCGGCTGCCATGCTTGCCGAGCCAGGCCATGAGCCCGACCTGGTCGTCCGCCGGCCAGTTTGCGAGGAATTGGCCGAAGCCGCCATATTCCTTCGACACGCGCTCGACGAAGGCGGCGTTGTCGCGCACGGATCTGATCTTCTGCGGGTTGCGCACGATGCGCTGGTCGGCTGTCAGATCGTGCCAGAAATCATCGGGCTGGAACAACAGCCGCTTCGGCTCGAAGCGCAGAAACGCCTCCTCGAAGCCCGGCCATTTCTGCTCGATGACGCGCCAGACGAAACCGGCGGCGAAGACGCGTTCGGCCATAACAGAGAGAATGCGGTCATCGGCGATGTCAGCCACGGCGGCATTGTCAGGCGCCGGACCCAGCAGCGACGTCAGTTCCTCTTCGCCGC
>NZ_RZOL01000273.1:0-8072 GCF_004022985.1 Mesorhizobium sp. M7A.F.Ca.ET.027.02.1.1
GGAATGCACCACGTCTAAGCTTCGGCGAATGCGCGCAGTTACACGCGGGCACCGAATTGTCGCGCCTCACGGCGAACGCACCAAAAGGGCGGGAATCTCGGCGGTCATTTGGGTCCGGGAAGTGTGCGGCCCTCGCCGTTACCCACATTTCGCCAAAGGAAGCGAAGTCAACGCACATTGAAGAGGGCGGTGCTTCCCGGCCGGCTGGGAGCCCTGTCGCTGGCCCAACCTGCCGCACGCCGGCCACGTCAACGCATCAAACTCCCTTCGGTTCGCAAAGTCGTCCCCTCGGAGACCCGGAAGCGCAAGAGCTCCGCAGTCTTCGTTCAACTCTCGCCATCTGCTCCGGGGGATTGGATTCCGTTCCTTTGCTAACAGAGTGGCAGCTGAGCACGAACTCGCCGGCCTCGTGTCTTTCGATTACGGCCAACGGCATAGGAAGAGATTGGATTCGCCGGCCCTCTGCGGACCGAATGAACAGTTCTACAGATCATCGACGTCCGCGAAATTGACCTCGGCCTTTCCGGCCCAGCGCTGAACGGTGTTATGCACGTCCGGTACGGCAGGACGGCGGAATCGCAGTCTGCCGAATGTCAGCCGTTTCGAAAGGTGTAGCCGTACCCGTTGATCGCCGGCGCGCCGCCTAGATGTGCGTAGAGGACCCTCGATCCCTCTGGAAAGAAGCCCCTCTGGACGAGGTCGATCATCCCTTGCATCGATTTGCCCTCGTAAACGGGATCGGTAATCATGCCCTCGAGCCGCGCGCACAGACGGATTGCCTCTTTGGTTTCCTCCGATGGAACGCCATAACCCGGATACGCGTAGTCCTTGAACAACACCACGTCTGCCTCCACAATTTCCGCTCCGAGGTGGACGAGCTTCGCTGTATTTCGGGCGATGCCAAGCACCTGCGCCTTAGTCTTGGCGGGCATGGCGGAGGCATCGATACCGATCACGTTGCGCTGTCGACCGTCCTTGGCGAACCCGACGAGCATGCCGCCGTGGGTTGAACCAGTCACCGTACAGACGACGATATAGTCGAAGGCAAACCCAAGCTGCTTTTCCTGGGCGCGCACCTCCTCAGCGAACCCCACATAGCCCAGGCCGCCGTATTTGTGGACAGAGGCGCCGGCCGGTATCGCATAGGGCCTGCCGCCCCTTGCCTTGACCTCATAAAGTGCCTTTTCCCAGCTGCGGCGGATGCCGATGTCAAAGCCCTCGTCAACCAGGCGCACCTCTGCCCCCATGATGCGGCTCAAGAGGATATTGCCGACCCGGTCGTAGACGGCATCATCATGTGGGACCCAGCTCTCCTGGACCAGGAGGCATTTCATGCCGATCTTGGCGGCGACCGCAGCGACCATGCGCGTATGGTTGGACTGCACGCCACCGATTGTGACGAGCGTATCGGCATCTGACGCGATCGCGTCGGGCACAATGTATTCGAGCTTGCGCAGCTTGTTTCCGCCGAACGCGAGACCGGAGTTGCAGTCCTCGCGTTTGACGTAGATTTCCACCTTGTCGCCCAGATGCTTGCCGAGGCGGTCGAGCCTCTCGATCGGCGTGGGTCCAAAGGTGAGCGGATAACGTTCGAATTTTTCCAGCATGCTATCTCCAGCAAAAAAGTACCTGAACCGGCTACGCACCGGTCAGCCCAAGGGTGTGTGTGATCAAAGCCACCCGTCTTTCGAAGCGGGTGCAGAAGACGTTCATCGTTATTGCAGCACCGAGTTTGTCATTGCGACAAGCAGACCGCATCCGGCGTGCTGCGATGACTCTTATGTGCCTAATCGACCCAACACCCGCATCTCCCGGCCTAAGGACAAACCGAATGTGGTCGCGTCCCACTGCCAAATACAGATCCCCTATATCGATCAGCGCAGTGATCAGAGGGTTACCAAAAGTGGTGTGGGCCTGAGCACTGATAATGTCATCCGCGCATCAAAGCAGCAGCACATGCTGGGTAATTGACTTAGCTGGGACACAGCTGAAAATTGCATTCCGCAGTTGATCAGAGTCAGACGACTGGTACCCGAGCTTTCCTGTAACCATCGGCATGCTGGCCCCTGTGGCGAGTTCCACGAGCGCGGCTAGACTGCCAGATCAGAAAGAGCACGCGGCCGAAGGAGCCGGCCTGAAGCAGCAGCGAACAGGCCAGCGTCGTGACGACTGCCACACGGAGCGAATCCAAAGCGAAGTAAACCATCGACGCATTGCTGCACAGGACCAGCCCCACGAGCCGACAAAAAGATGAAGTGCACGCCGCTCCCCTGGTTTTCGCCAGATCATGTTGCGAGCTCGTCGGCCGCAACATGCGTCTGGCAGTTCTTGGGGCAGACGCGGCCGCAGGCTCCGCAGCCGATGCAGCGGCCGGCATCATCGACAACCATGATCATGCGATTGAGCTTGCCGTCGAAATCGTCGTCCTCGTCATCGCAGGGGCCGAGGATTTCACCCGCATCATCAACGCCGTGAAGATGCATGACATCGCGCGAGCAGACCTTGAAACAACGGCAGCAGCCGATGCAGGTCTTGCTATCGATGGAGGTCAGGTACGGCGGCATCCAAATGGAGCCGTCACGGGTGGTGAATGTGCGCATCATCCTAAATTCTTCATTGAAGCGAGTTCTCTCTTGGCAACATCCAACTCGGCATAAACGGCTTGGGTTTTCTCGGCGACTTCCTGTATGTCGGCCCACTTGCCCGGCAGACCCTCGACGAGGTCCTGCAATGCCATCTTGGCAATAGCTGCACGCAACTGGAGCTTTCAGACTTTTTTCCTCATCCTATCTAGGTCTGACATAGATCCTTTCTGGAACAATGGTTTCTTGATGCGCTCCATCTCGGGCTAGGCTTCAATGGCTGCAGTCGCATCGTCGACCAGTTTCGTACCGGCCTCAGCAAGTTTGCGGAAAGTCTCGAAGCCGAACCGGTGGACGTCTCGACAGAACGCCCAACCGCTGGAAGCCCGCAGGGGCTTCATTCCAATTATTGGCGACGTCGACACGCCGGAGCGCTCCTCGATCGCAAGCGCTACGGCGGTGTAAAACATGTCGAGCCTCCACAGCGCGTCAGGATCGGGATCGCCGCCAAAGGGTACCGCACGTTGCTGTTGCTTGGTGATGATGAACTCGGCCAGCAGCTCGGCATCCGAATGGCCTTCCCATAAGCCGAAGGAATCCTGAGTACGAATGAGCCGCAGGAGGCATTTGACGAACGGGGAAGCAAGGGCCTCGCCGTCCCCGTGGACAGCAGGGCCAACCGGTTCATGAGGAATTTCGCTTTTCCCCAATTTCAGTACTCCTCTTGAAGGACGATCTCTTTTTCTGCGATGTGTGGTTCGGGCGCTTGCGTGGGCGGGGAATGGCTTGGGCGAGCCGATCCCACGCAACAGTGTCCCGTGGCCGACCTCGAGCACGTCCACCAATGCGAGACCTTTCACCGCGGCGCGAACGCCTGCGCCGCGGTTCGACCCGAGGTAAACGCAATGGAAATTCCACCTGCCGCAAGCCGCGCACTTTTGCGGCATCGACGTTATTGCTGCGAAGTGCGCCTGGGCGGGCGGATTTGCCGGTGTTCAATTCCAATTGTCATGCCCTTCGCGATCCTTGCTCAGGAAGTGACAGCGTTTTGAGTTTCGGAAGTCTTGTTTTGCGGAGCCACACAGAGACCCGCGTGACAGGCAGGCTCACCCGTGTAGTTGGCCAGGGCTTGGAGCAACGAGGTGAGGTAGCGCTGTTTGGTTTGGTCCGGCACTGGCTCCGAATGGTCCAGCGATTTGATTGCCACCTCGATCAACTCGATCGCCCGGTCCTTGTTGCCGCTCTCGTAATAATACTGAGCGACCGGAAAGTAACACCCGAATTTAAAGTCTCCATCGCCTTGCGGAGGATTAAGTTCCAGGATCTGTTCGGAGAGCTCCTTGCCCATCGCAAAGCGATCATCATGCGGAAGATGGGAGTTGTCGATCGTGGGATGGAAGAGTTGGTTCAGCGCCATCACCACCCAAGACATCGCTTCGAACTTTTTGTTGATCGCGTCCTCGACCAATTCGCGCATAAGCGGCAAGCCGGTTTTGATGTCGCGCAGCTTGTGAAGCAGAATATCCGCATGAACCCGCCGAAAATCAAAAGAGTCTGGCATCACGGCGAGGCCTTCTTCGATGGCCAATAGTGCCGCTGCCCAATCCTCGTCCTGCATCGCCGGCCCAAGTTTGGCGTATATCGGCTGACTCAGCGACGATTCGCGCACACGCGAGATTCGCTTTGCATCGACGGCTTTCGCTTCATAGCTGCTGCGCCAGCTGCCGTTAAGGACTTTCGGCAAAACGTCATCGAGAGGTGCCGGGTGGCCGATATAAGCGATGTGGCCGTCGCGGTCGACCACGAACGAGGTGGGAATCCCGAACGAAGAGCTGGGTTCCAGCCAGAGCTTTTTCATTTCGCCAGTGCAATCGAACGCTGTCCGATAATTCAGATTCGGGAACTTCTCGGTCAGCCAGGCATCCACGTTGGTCCGCGCTTCGTCCGCGGTTGCAGCCTTTTCGCAAGCTGCGACTCCGATAATCTCAAATCCGCTGTCTTTATATTTCTCCTGCAGTTCGATCAAATGGGGCATGGCGTGGACACATGGTCGGCACCAAGTCGCCCAAAATTCAACGAGGTAGACCTTGCCGGGCCGAAGGCTCGTGAGGGGCTCGCCACGCAGCCAGTTCTCCACTTTCAGCGCAGGAGCCGGGGACCCCATACGCAGTTCCATCTTGGTGTCCAAAGTCATTCCACACCTTTCGTCTCTTTTGTCGCGGAATATTTTCCAGTCAAAATCGGACACGGTCTCGAGGGCATTGCTCCCTCTCGCTTGCTTCAGCGGAGCTCTCACCGTGTTGCCGCACATCAAGCACGGCAAAGGGCATGCCAACCCTTCTTAGCTTCGGCAAGCGCCGGTACCGCCTTGAATAAGCGAGCCCTAACACGGCCAGCTGACGTTAACCTGAATGTCGGCTTTCGACGGCTCACCTTAGCGGCTGCCGTTTAGGAAGGTGAGAGTTTGGCTGGCCCGCTGGCGATAAGACCGGCTTCGGCGTCCTGGAGTAGTCGCACTTCGGCGATGGGGTCGAAAGTGCGGGAGAGGCTCGGTACCCTTGCAGCCACCGCCGCATGTGGCCCGGCGTCATAATTCGCGTCGCGGTTGCCAACGGCGGCGTTGGGCTCGATCCACGTGGCGTTGAGCCCGACAGCACGTAAAGCTGCATCGTGATTGAATGCCCTTTGCTGTTTCACGCCAAGCAGGAGTCGCGCGACGCTACCTTGCTCAAGCGCGAGCAGAGCGATCTGACGCCGTAGGAATATTGCTCGTCCCGCTTTTGCCGCCAGAGGCGGAAATCTTTCCTGAATGCCACCGCCGATCATCAATATCGACGAATCATATCCCGCTGCCCATTTGTTCGACTCCGAGGTCGGGCCAGCACTCCGTCAAGGGACGGTTGATGAACCCTAGATGCTCGGGATTGGCGCATGGCGCGCGCCGCAGAAGGCTGTCAAGGATGCGGCGCGCTCGCCAGGCCAGCAGCCCAAAGTTCGGATCAGCCAGCCCGCGCTGTCCAAGGCAGGCGTTCTGAACGAAAAGGCGTCGGTCTCGCGGTCCGTCCCAGTACACCGAAAAATCCTCGCCGATGGCGAGCTCATTGCCGATCTGTTCGAGGCGATCTGCGATCGGTTCTAGGAAACCCGGCAGCGGTTTCTCGTACCCGGTGGCCAGGATGACGATATCGGCGGTTACTTCTCCGATGTTGTCCAAGCCGCGTTGCAGCGTGAGCCTGTGCCCTGCTCCGGCATTGATGCAGCGCGACACGTTGCAACTTGGCCGCAATGTGATCTCGCATTGGTGTGGCTCGAGAAAGGCGTGGTGGTAGAGCGCCTGATAGACCGCGCGCAACTTGCTTTCTGAAATGCCCTCGGAGGCAAGCGCGAAACGCCGCAGGAACAGCTGTCGATGCACCTCGCTCATCGCAGCAAAACGATCCGAGAAGCATGGCGTGAACAGCCCGTTTGTGAACGCGTGGTCGTCGAAAGGCATCTCGCGCGTCAAGACCCATGTGATCGCCGCGGGCCGCCGTTCTTTCGGCCGGCCGACAAGGTGCAGTAGCAGCTCGGCTCCCGACTGTCCGCCGCCAACAACGCAGACATGCTTTTTTTGCACCTCAGGATTGATGTGGGCCAACTCAGATGAGTGGAACAGGTTGGGTCCAGTCCAGCCATGAAACTGAGGCGGAATTTGCGCCTGCTTGCCTATGTCGATGACGAGGTTTCTTGCATCAAGGACCGCGTTGTCCGTCCGCACGCGAAACTCGCCGTCAAAGCGGATTTCGCGAACGGCCTCGCCGCCACGGACAAGCGGATTCTTCTGGAACGCCCAGTTGAGATATTGGGCGAACTCGGCTCTAAGCACCCCGTGAAATTGCGCATTGAGGAAATTGTAAAGACGCCCGTTCTCGTGGAGGTAGTTTACGAATGTGTAGGCTGATCGCGGATTGACCAGAGTAACCAGATCCTGGAAGTGGCCGACCTGGAGCTCCGCGCAATCGAAAGCGCTGCCTGGATGTCCTCGGAAATCGACCTCCCGGTCCAGGAACAGTGCCCCTTGCGCAATCTCTTCCTGTATCTGACACGCAAGGCTCAAATTAGATGGTCCAGCACCCACACCAATACAAAAGAGGTCCACTTATCCTTACTCCTCTAGGAGTGTTTTCCAACTCAGCGGCATGTTGACGTCGATTGCCGGGCATTGAGCAATGCGAACCTCACAGGCATGCTTGAGCCGCGGTCCCGACTGAGAGGACAGCAAAAGCGTGTGCCGCCTTCCAGGTCTTGGGCTCAATGTCGGCGGCATCGACAGCGGCGCGGCGTGATCCGAACCCAAGAGCAGAAGGAAAGTGTGTGATGCTGTCGCGCGGCTCTTCCGGATCTTACGGCGGCTTCTAGCGCCGGCCTCCACCCCAGGAGTGGCTGTTTCCCTGCCACGACGGAAGCGGCTCTTTCTTTCGAGGGGCGTAACCATGGATAACGGCTCTTAATGCTTTCGGAGACTCCCATGCATGCGGCGTGCCGGATAAAGACCTGTCAAACCAACGAGTTCGCGCAGTTCCAGCTCGTCTGGAATCCGACATTGTCGCACGCCCGACGATCGGGCAGGGGAAGCTCCGCGGCAGCGGCCCTTGCACACCGCAGGCTGACAGGGACAGCCGCCGATTTGACGCGCGTCCGGGTACTGATAAGGGGCCTTCCAACAGGGTTCGCGCACGAGGCGGGGTCTCCTGGTACACCCGCCCTGTGGCTTGGCTGCGGTCTGCTGCAGCCGTTCGTCTTTACTGCCCGTTGCGGACGATCTCGCACGAGTTGGTTCACGAGAGCGTCGTGAAGCAGTCGAGGCGTCCGGTTTGGCTCTGACAAGCGTCGCAAGATGTTCGCGGATCCAGCCATGTCTCCGCAATCCGACCGGTAACCGACGACGACTTCGGACTGGTTGGCGGTCCTACGACCTGATCGGTGTTCCTACGGAGCTGATCAGCGAGCCAAAAACAGCGGCAATGTGGTCTTCCCAAAGCTCCAGCTCGGCGGACCGCCGAAAATCCGCTCACGCAGCCCACGGCTGCCATAAGCACCCATAACCATCATGTCAGCACAGATGTCGTTCGCGTGCTGGGTCAGCACTGTGCCCGCCGATTTGCCGGCGCTCTTAAGCAGGTCAACGGAGACCCGAGCACCGTGCCGAGTAAGATAGGCAGCGATGTCAGCTCCAGACTGCGCGCCTTTCCCGTTGTTTTGCGCCTTTGGATCGACCATAGCGACACAGACTTCCTTGGCAGCGGATAGGATACTAAGAGCTTCCCGAACCGCACGCGAGGCCTCTACACGCGAATCCCAGCCGACCAGCACGCGTCGAGGCGACAGCGTCGCCTTAACGCCCTTCGGCACGATGAGCACCGGCTTTCCGCTATCGAACAAGCAGCCGTTGACAACAGGAGGTCCGAGAGTCTCATCGTTGAGGAGGTCTCCTCCAACGATCGTCAGGTC
>NZ_RZOL01000274.1:0-8049 GCF_004022985.1 Mesorhizobium sp. M7A.F.Ca.ET.027.02.1.1
AAGCGATGCCGCGCACATCGCTGCGCATCTCGTCGGTGATGAGGGACGGATCGGCGCGTTCTATTCTGACACGCCTGAACGTACGGTTGATGCGGTCGACCGCATGGTCGTTGAAATCGCCCGGCACCAGGATGGCGACGGTCTGCAACTGTTCGGCCTTGGTCATGCACGCTCCACCGGCTTGCCGGTCGACTGACGCACATGCAGTTCCGGCTTGATCAATTCCTGCGAGGGCCGCACCGTCTGGCCGTTGAGCTTGTCGAGCAACGCGCTGGCGGCGCGGCGGCCAACCTCGCGCTGGCCGTTCCAGACGGTGGTCAGGGCCGGCGTCGCGATCGCCGCCTCTTCGAGGTCGTCATAGCCGGTAACGGAGATGTCGATGCCGGGCACAAGGCCGGCACGGGCAATGCCGTTCATCAGGCCGATGGCGACAAGGTCGTTCCAGCAGCAGGCAGCCGTCGGTCTGTCCTTCAGCGCCAGGAACTGTCCGGCGGCCTCGAAGCCGGCCTGCTTGGTGCGTGGGCCGGCGATGCGCCATGACGGCCTGACTTCCAGCCCGGCCGCCTCCATCGCGTTGACATAGCCCTGGTAGCGGTCACGGCCGGTCGAGGTCTGGTCGGTGCCGCCGATCATGGCGATGCGCTTGTGGCCGAGCGAGATCAGATGGTTGGTGGCGAGGCCTGTTCCATAAGAGTCGTCGCCGCGAAAGACCGGCACGTCGGCACCCTCGACGGTGCGCGCGATCAGCACAGCCGGCAGGCCGTTCTCCTCGGCCATCAGGATGTCGGAAGCCGGCGTGCCGATGGCCGGCGACATGATGACGCCGTCGGCGCCGAGCTGTAAAAGCGTGTCGATGAAGGTGCGCTGCTTTTCGAGCTGATCGTAATGATTGGACAGGATGAAGGTTTGACGGCTGCGGTCGAGCTCGCTTTCGATTGAGCGCAGGATCTCGGCGAAGAATGGGTTCATGATGTCGTGGACGACGACGCCGACAATGCCGGAACGCGAGGTGCGCAGGCTGGCGGCGCGTCGGTTATAGATATAGCCGATGGCGCGGGCATGTTCCTTGATGCGGTCACGCGTGGTACCGGCAACCAGAGGGCTGTCGCGCAGCGCCAGCGAGACCGTAGCCGTGGACACGCCGAGCGCATCCGCGATCGTCGAAAGCTTGATTTTTTGTGCCAGCGACGTGTGCTCCCCGGACCTGAATTTCCAGACCTAAACTGTTTAAAGGCGGCGTTATGCCACCGATCGGGGGCAAATCAAAGTTTTTTTGCCAACGCCTCGGCCTCGACATCCGAGGCCGCGCGGCTCCGCAGCCGAAGCCTATGCTCGCGATGGACGATGTAGAGACCGCTGGCGACGATGATGGCGGCGCCGACCAATGTCCAGCGGTCGGGAAACTGCTTGAAGACGATCCAGCCGGAAATGATCATCCACACCATCTGCGAATAGGGATAGGGCGCCAAAGCCGTGGTTGTCGCCAGCCGGTAGGCCTGGACCAGCAGCCAGTGACCGACGCCGCCGAACACGCCGAGCATCAGCAGCACGAACCAGTGCCAACCGTCATGCGGCAGGGAAAACGAAAACGGCAGCAGGGGCAGAAGCAACAGCGCCGGCGCCAACGCCGAAAACAGGATGAGGCTCTCCGATGTCTCGGTCGCCGACATGCGGCGCGTCATGATGACGTAGAAGCAGTTCGACAGCATCGAGCCGAGCGCGAAGAGATGTCCGATGCCGAAAACGCCGACGCCCGGCCGGGTGATGATGAGGACGCCGGCAAAGGCCGCCAGGATGGCCAGCCAGCGCCGCCAGCCGGCCCACTCGCCAAGCAGCGGACCGGCCAGTGCCGTGATCACCATCGGCCCGAAGAAATAGATCGAGGTTGTCTCGGCCAGTTGCAGGGATTTGAGCGCCAGGACATTGAATATGGTCGATCCGAACAGGAACGCGCCACGCAAGATATGCGCCGGCAGGTTGACCGGACGAAACCGCACCGGTTGGCGCCAGCCGCGCAGCAGCGCGCCGACCAGCACGACATGCACGGCAAAGCGCACCCAGGCAACGACCAGCACGGAAACGCCTGCAAGGACGAGGTATTTGCTTGATGTGTCGAGGAAGGTGAAGAAGACATAGGTGGAAAGCATGCACACGATCGCCACCGGGGGCGTCGCGCTTTCTACATGTCTTTGGGGAGCACTCACTTGCAGGCCGGGTGGGAAGCTGGGCTGGAGCCCACCTTTGCGGGAATTGCCGGCTCCCGGCAAGCCAATTGTCGACTGCCGCGACATGAAAGCCTGCTGGCACAACAAGAGCCGCCGGCAGGCGTAGTGCCTTGGCTAGGCGTGCATGCGGGCGCCCTTGGTGATTTTATCGACCAGCTTCTTGTCGGCGCGAAGCGCGATCCCGACCACCTTGGCGTCTTCAGGCGCGAATTCGGCGAAGACGGCACGGTTGGCCGCGTCAAAGCCGGTCGAAAACATTTCCTCGACATAGAGCGAGGTGGTCACGCCGCGCTCCAGCGTGCGCCGATGGATGGTGCCCAGCGTCGTCTGGTCGGCGGACAAAACGATGACCGGCTGGATCGACAGCGGGTTGTAGAGATTGCCGGCGCGGTCGCGATAGGGTGCACCGATGATATCGGGAAACTGCGCGACGATGCCGCTGGTCAGGAAAGCGGTGACGTTGAGTTTCTGCCAGACCGGCAGATCTTCCCTGAGCACGATTGCAAATTTCGTATCGAACATGAGACATTGGCCATTCGGTTTGTGCCCCAATGCGAGGCTGAAGGAGATGATGTCGCACGATCTAGACAGCCAGGCCTACAAGGGTCTTGGACGTTTGTGCGTCGATGCGGCGGAAAACCGTATCATCTCCGCCCCCGATCCCGCAGGCATGGAGCGGATCGAGGCGCGCTTCCATGGCAGCGCCTTCGACCTGCATCGCCACGACACCTATGCGATCGGGGTGACGCTGCACGGTGTGCAGACGTTTCGCTATCTCGGCGCTGCGCGCCACAGCCTTCCGGGCCAGATCATCGTGCTGCATCCCGACGAGTTGCATGACGGCGGCGCCGGCACCGAGGACGGACTGCGCTACCGAATGCTCTATCTGGAACCGTCGCTGATGCTCGACTGCCTTGGCGGCGCGTCGCTGCCTTTTGTCAGGGATGGCGTGGTGGCGGACGCCGCCTTCTGCGCAACGCTGCTTTCGGCGCTGGGTCCGCTGGAGCAGGAACTCGACGAGTTGTTCGTCGACGACTTCCTGACGCAACTGATGCAAAGCCTGATCCGGCATGGCGGCCAGTCGGCGAAGCCGATGAGCAGGACGGCGTGGCGGGCGGCTGCGCTGGCGCGCGACTATCTCACGGAAAACCTGAACCGGCCGGTGCGTTCCGGCGAGCTGGAAGCTGTAACCGGGCTCGATCGCTATGCCTTGTCACGGCATTTCCGTGCCGCTTTCTCCACCAGTCCACATCGCTTCCTGGTGATGCGCCGGCTTCAGCGGGCGCGGCGGATGATCGCCGCCGGCGAACCGTTGGCACAGATCGCGGTCGAAGCCGGCTTCAGCGACCAGAGCCATTTCATCAGGCAATTCAAGAAGGCGTTCGGCATGACACCGGGACGCTGGTCGTCGCTGATCCAGGGCTCTGCCGCGGCGGCCTGATCGCCTGCCGCGACAATCCGCCGGTCAGTCGTCCGATTCGGCGTCGTCGTCGATGAGCACCAGTTCCTCGTTCGAGAGGTTGGCCTCGATGCGGGCAAGCAGTTTGAACAGCGACTTCTGGTCCTTCTTGTCGAGACCCTTCAGCGCCAGCTTTTCGGTCTTCTTCACCGATTTCTCGATGGCGTGAATGATGTCGCGACCGGTGTCGGTGAGGAAAATATGCGCCTGACGGGCGTCGGCCGAGGAGGCGCGTTTTTCCAGAAAACCCTGGGCCTGCAGCCGGTTGATTGTCTTGGTGATGGTAGGTGGGCGCACGCCGAGGCGTCCGGCAAGATTGCCCGGCGTCTGGCCGTCCTCACGGTCGAGCGCCAGCATGATCTGATCCTGGCCGGCATAGAAGCCGTGCGCCAGAAGCCGGGCCGCCAGCGCCGTTCTTGCCAGCCTTGCCGCCGAATGCAGCCGGCTCATTGTCGCAGTCTTATCCGCCTTGGCCATGGTCATCCCTCTTCGGCCGTACCGGTGCGGGCAGCATAGAGGCAGCCGGCCGGTTGGCAATCGACGATGAAAAAGATTCCGGAGCTTCAAACAGCTTTGCCGGCAAGCATTGTGGTGTCCGCCGTGGCTAATGCCAGATGTTTATTTCAGTTAGATGACAAACGAATTCCCAGCCGGAATTTTCGCCGCGAGCAAAGTGATGGAGTGACCGCCGCTCAGCCGGACTTCACCGCGATGATCATCAGCGCCTGATAGGCATCCTCCAGCTCGCGCAGCGCAGCCTGCGATTGCGGTCCAGCCCGCCTGGCGATGCCGTCCGCGGCATTCGAGGTGTCGCGCTCGCCCGACCGGTCATTGTAGGGTGCGGCCGTGGTGAAAATCTGCTCGCTGAGGCTGTCCGGGAAAAACAACTGTCCGGTCATCACCGAACTGTCGTCGGGAAAGACCTTAAAATGGATGTGGGTGGTGCGGCCGCGATACCAGCCGGGATAGATCGTGGCGAAGGAAACGATGCCACTCGCGTCGGTCCTTTGCCAACCACGCAGGAAGGTCTGGCCCGAGGTCGAGATCGCGGCCATCACCCTGTCCGGGATAGCCGGAATAGGCGCCTTGCGCGTCGCAATGCCAGATGTCGACACGAGCGCCGGCAAGCGGGCGGCAGCCCGCGTCGACAACCTGCAGCCGGACATCAAGGGCAATGCCCTTCTTGCCTTCGGTGACATCGGCGCGTTCTAGCTTCGGATCGAAATAGAAAGGTCCCTCGGTCGCCTCGGGCGTGATGGTGCAGACACCGGCGCCGTTTTCGAACAAGGCCAGTCCGGCATAGGGTGAAGTCTGGTCTGCTATCGCGGCGGCGGGCAGGAAGGCACCACCGCCGGCGGTGACCGCGATCAAACCGAGCGCCTGGCGCCGGCTCATTGAGAACGAGGATGGCTTGCCGGACATATCTTGCCTCTCGAATTGGCATCTGTCGCCCTGATCTAGGCGATCACAACGGCTTTCGCCAACGATTCGGCAATGCAGCAAGCCGGTTTGGCCCATCGGTTTGCCCCGTGCAAAAGCCCCGCACACATCCTATATGGAGCCGACATTCCCTTTTTCTCAGGCCGAATTTCCGAGGCCCAGATAATTCGAGGCAAGCCATGAGCGACGCACAGACGCAGATCCCCGTAACCGTTCTCACCGGCTATCTCGGTGCCGGCAAGACGACGCTGCTCAACCGCATCCTGTCGGAAAACCACGGCAGGCGCTACGCCGTCATCGTCAACGAGTTCGGCGAAATCGGCATCGACAACGACCTGATCGTGGAATCCGACGAGGAAATCTACGAGATGAACAATGGCTGCGTCTGCTGCACGGTGCGCGGCGACCTGATCCGTGTCGTCGAGGGCCTGATGCGCCGACCCGGCCGCTTCGATGCCATCGTCGTCGAGACCACCGGGCTCGCCGATCCGGTGCCGGTGGCGCAGACCTTCTTCATGGATGACGACGTGCGCTCCAAGACCAGGCTCGACGCGGTGGTGGCGCTGGTCGACGCCAAGCACCTGCCGCTGCGGCTCAAGGATTCCCGGGAAGCCGAGGACCAGATCGCCTTCGCCGACGTCGTCGTGCTCAACAAAACCGACCTCGTCACATCAGAAGAGCTCGCCAAGGTCGAGGCGACGATCCGCGCCATCAATCCGGCGGCGAAGATCCACCGCACGACCCGAGCCGGCGTCGCCCTGACCGAGGTGCTCGATCGCGGCGCTTTCGACCTGTCGAGGGCGCTGGAAAACGATCCACACTTCCTCGAAGCGCATGACGATCACGATCATCATGACCACGACCATGACGGCCACGATCACCACCACCATGATCATGACGGGCACCACCATCATGCGCATGCTTCCGACATCCATGACGTGACGGTGCAATCGGTGTCGCTGCGCGGCGGCGAGATGGACCCGAAGAAATTCTTCCCATGGATCGAGAAGATCACCCAGATGGAAGGCCCCAACATCCTGCGGCTGAAGGGCATCATCGCGCTCAAGGGCGATGATGAGCGCTATGTCATCCAGGGCGTGCACATGATCATCGAGGGCGACCACCAGCGCGCCTGGAAGGACGGCGAGAAGCATGAGAGCCGGCTGGTGTTCATCGGCAGGGAACTCGACGCCGAGCGGCTGAAGAAGAGTTTTGACGCCTGCCAGGCGGCTTGATTTCCAGACTTTATAGCGCTAGCGCTGCCCCTCCTTCCTTCTCCCCTTGTGGGAGAAGGAAGGAGGGGCGAAGCTCGGTCGGATGAGGGGGGTTCCAGCTTGGCGCTGACGGAGATCCGTCACCCACCCCTCAACCGTCTCGGTGCTGCGCGCCGATCCACCTTCTTCCACAAGGGGAGAAGGCCGGCCGCACCCAGCCGCGCTGGCGACCCAGCGAGGTTAGACGACCAGCATAAATCTCGAATGGAATAATCTCACATGCCGACCGTCGCCCCGCTTGATCTCGAAGGCCACTGCATCGCCGCCGTCTTTCTCGGCGACGTGCCGCATTTCGCGATGGCCGACGGCGCCGTCCATCGGCTCGACCATGGCCACAAGACAGTTCAGGCCAATGACGGGGTGCTCGCCGCCTTCCATGATGCGGCCAATGACCGGCTGATCACCGGCGGCGAGGACGGCAAGGTGTTTGCCGTGAAGGCGGGCGGCGAGGTCACGGAACTGGCAAGCGCGGCCAAGAAGTGGATCACCAGCGTTGCCGCCGGGCCGCAAGGCGCCATCGCCTATGCCTCAGGCAAGACCGCCTTCGTGCGCTTCGCCGACGGCAAGACGAGGGAATTCGTCCATCCGCGTTCGGTCGAGGGGCTGGCCTTTTCGCCCAAGGGCATGCGCTTCGGTGTCGCCCGCTACAATGGCGCGACGCTGCATTTCCCGGCCGCCGAGGGCAAGCCGGTGGAGCTTGAATGGGCCGGCGCCCACACCGGCATCACCTTCTCTCCCGATGGCGCCTTCCTCGTCACCACCATGCAGGAAAACGCATTGCACGGCTGGAAGCTCGCCGACGGCAAGCACATGCGCATGACCGGCTATCCCGGCAAGGTCAAAAGTCTGTCGTGGAGTGTGAAGGGCAAGTGGCTGGCGAGTTCCGGCGCGCCGGCGGCGATCGTCTGGCCGTTTTCAGGCAAGGATGGTCCCATGGGCAAGGCACCGCTGGAGCTCGGCACGCGCGGCAACGCCATGGTGACGGCTGTCGCCTGCCACCCGAGCCAGGATGTCGTTGCCGTCGGCTATGATGACGGGATGGTGATGGCGGTGCGTTTTGCCGACGCCAAGGAAGTGCTGTTGCGACGGCCGGGCAAGGGCGCCATCACCTCGATGATGTGGGACAAGGAAGAACGCCGGGTCGCCTTCGGTAGTGCCGCCGGCGATTGCGGCGTCATCGATATCACGGCCTGACCCCGCTCACTCCGCTCCGCACGACACCTTGCCGCTGATTTCAACCGGTTTGCCGTCCTGGTCCGTATCCGCCGCGGCGTCGTAGACGGCGAGCGTATAGCTCCCGTCGTAGACGCCTTCGTCGCTGGTCTTGGTCAGGATCGTCAGTTCGACCGAATTGATCTTTTGCGCGACCTCGTGCTCGCGATAGATGTTCAGCCGCAATTCCTTGCCGTCGAGCCAGTACTGCGTCAGGTTGGAATCCTCGAACACCGTCTTGCGCAGGCTGTCGCCGGCAGGCCGGCTCAGAATTTCGAGGTTGCCGCGAAAGTTGAAGGTCGGCCCGCCCATGCCTCTGGTGACGCCTGCCTCGACCTCGAATGTCGCCGCCGGGTCCTCGGTGGAGCACCAGATGCCACCCGACGCGAAGGCAGCGCCAGCCGACGACAGAAGCATTGCCACACACATGATCGTTCTC
>NZ_RZOL01000275.1:0-8048 GCF_004022985.1 Mesorhizobium sp. M7A.F.Ca.ET.027.02.1.1
GAGCAATGTCCTGTTGAATTTCGAGGCTGAACAATAGTTTGGGAGCCGCGACAACCATTTGACATTTGGCGCCACATTACCGATAGTATCCGCCATATCGTCGCTATTCGAAGCGCAGCTGCATCGCGCCGTCGAGCGAGGAATGTGGCCTCGCGGTATTATATAACTCGACGACGGAACGCCACCGGACCGATGTTTAGCGCGGGCTTTTTTATAGATTGCATCCTTGATAATGGCATCCTTGGACCGGGCGGCGGGTCCATATCGATGGGGTGATCGAGAAGGTGACGCGGCGGTTTTTCACTGCAGCCTTTCTGGCCCAGTCAATGGACCGGGCTGAGGTACCGGCCTGGATGTTTGATAGGGTCTTCAGCACGAGTTGGCGCATCAGGACTGCTCCGCAGGACGACTTTGCAGTGCTTGATCGCTGGCGAAACTTCTTCATAACACAGGGATAGGCACAGCATTGTCTCACGATGCGAAAATCGGGGATATGTCCATGCCGCCGTGCCCTTGGGGCAGAATCGTGCGGCTGATGCTGTGGCTCAGCGGCGCAGTCGCGACATGGAATATGGGAGCACCACTTGCTCGCCGCTCAGTGCGGAGAGGATGCGCGAGGTGTAGGTCTCGGTTGAAACAACCGCCCACTTGGTCCGGATGTTTCCTTCTTGCGTGGCGGGCCGCCAGACGCCCGCCTCACGCGCGATATATTCGACCGGTCTTGCGGTGAAGACGGTCACGCCGGCAGCAATCGCCGCCAACGAGGCCGCGCAAATAGGCGAGCGGCTGGATCGTCCCTGCACGCGGATCGATTAGGCCTGCGGGTAGGCCGAGGTGCCTGTCTTTGCACGGGTCTCCGGGCATCGAGGATATGCCACGGGGCTTCGAGCGCCTGCCACTGGCGGGCTCGCTCCGCGATCTCGGCGGCGCTTTTAGCGGCTCTGCAGTGGATCGTGCCGACCCGTTTCACCTCCCACTGCAAGCCGTGCTTGTCGACGATCTCGAAGACAGTGTGTGGCGAATCGCGCAGCCAAATTAAGCAGACGACCGCCATTGAGGGGACCGAGCGTCTCCATGAGCGCCGACGGCATCACCCAGAGGCTGGCATTCACCAATCCGGTGCTCCGCCCGGCGGCGCCAAATCAATTCGGCTGCCTCGATAACGACAGCGTCCAGGCCACGCTCGGCTAGGTGCAGCGCGGCGGACAATCCGGTCCAGCCGGCGCGACAATCGCGACATCGGCGACGAGGTCGCCTGCCAGCTTCTCCGTCGCCGGAGCTGTCCGCTCCCAAAGCCCATGCGCGGTCGATCGTTCAGCATTCTTTCCGCTCCCATCCTTATCGTCAAAGTCCATGCCCTGGCAGCAACGCGACGAGCTTCCGACGCTTGGTCATTTCGCGCCCTCCGGCCAATCCCTATTGCCGCCGTTTACAAGGCGCGGCACCGATCTGATGTGGTTCGACAAACGCTTGGGGCGAGCCTTCGCCTCAACCCAGCCGCTGAAGAGAAAATCGCGAGACCGCACAGTTCCAGAGCGAATGCTGCATGATCCCGGTAAGTCCCGTGATCATGTCCCACGACGACGCGAAGCGCTCGCATGTAATGCCCATTCGCCTTTAAAGTTCGCGTCGCAGTTGGCACGAGTTTTGAAACTCTGTCTTCGTAGGCCGGCAGGAGCTGCCGACCGGAGCGGAAAGGGCAGCCAACGCTTGTTCCCAGACACATAGGAGAGACAAAATGCTCGGCACGACCGTAAGCCAGAGTTTGAAGCGGCACGGTTTACCGCCCGGTGGCTCGGTCCGGTTTTCATGCGCCGATACGGCAGAGGAAAATATCTGCCGCGCCATTGCGCCGCCGAAGGGATCTGCGCTGCATCCAATCTGATCTTAAATGGAGGAACCGTCATGAAAATCCCCGATCAAAAGTCCGCGCTGGACCAAACCGCACGAAAAAAAGGTTCCCATGCACTCGACACGGATGTCGGTTACGTAGCCGAGTATTATCGTGATCGGGCCGATACCTACGATCTCCATGTCGGCAGTCAGGGGTATTGCGGGCCAATCGTCGTGGCAGAGCTGGCGGGAGCCGTGCAGACTGCCTATTTGGCCAAGGAGCGAGCAGCCGTTACAATCCTCGACGCTGGCTGTGGAACGGGCCTTGTCGGTCTGCAGCTGCAACGCCTAGGCTTTCAGTTGATCGACGGGTTCGACCTGATCGGGGAGATGGCCGAAAAGGCCCGACAGACCCGTATTTACCGCCATGTAACAGGCGGTGTAGACCTTAACGGTCCACTCTCGGAATACCCCAACGCGAGCTATGACGTCACGGTCTGCTGTGGCGTCTTCACGCACAGGCATGCCCGACCGGATGGACTGCGCGAACTGGCTCGCGTCACGCGCCCGAACGGCTTCGTCATCGCGAGCACCCGCAAGAGCTATGCGGAGGCGACATCCTTTGAAGATGAAGTGCGGCGTCTGCAGGATGCGGGTCTTCTGATGCCGGCACTTTGTCTTAGCGATGCGAGATACTACGAGGAAAACGCGCATTATTGGGCTTTCCAGGTGCTTGATAAAGCAAGAGCAACGGGCGAGCGGCTATGACACACTAGCGCAGATCTCGCCGGCGGATCTGACTTTCAATGACCCGAACCGGCACTCGCCGATCGGCATGCGAAAGGCTTTTGACACCGATTAGGCCTAAAGCGGATCCTCGTCCCACGCAGAAACACAGGGGCTAAAGATGTAAAGGCTCTTGGACGTTGCTTGAAGTGCACAGCGTTCGAGAGTGCGGCTGCGCAGAGGTGCCCATTTTTACGCTGCGCGCGCCGTTTCGGCTAACTAAGCTTCAAGCTGCGCGCCCATTGCCGAATCCATCTACCGGGGCTTGACGATTTGAACCCGTCATTACCTTTTTGTACTCCAACGTCCAGAAGATAAAGTCAGAATACCAGGGTATCTACTTCGGGATTTAGTTCGGAAAACTCTCCTGATTTTCTCGGAGCCAACCGCATATCGCGAATGTATCTACAGATAAGTGACTCGAATGGAGGTGTGGCATGGTGGCAGAAACGGCCGCAGTAGACACGCGAAACAGCGAATGGGACAGCTGGCGTTGGCAACTTTCAAATAGCATAACCACTTTGGATGCATTGAAGGACCATATAAATATTACGCCGGAAGAAGAAGAAGTTTTCCGCAAGGTCGGTGAAAAATATGTTTTTCGGGTAACACCTTATTACCTCTCGCTAATCGACAAGAAGGATCCAAACGATCCAGTTCGCCTACAGGCTATCCCTAACATCAAGGAACTTGACGATGTCTTCCATATTGATCAGCTCGCCTCATTTCACCGATCGGGTGTAGATTCCGAAAACCCTCTTTGGAAGGAGGGGAAGACCGAAGTGAGTTGCATCGTTCATAGATATCCAGATCGCGTACTTTTTCATATTACCAATCTGTGTGCCATCTACTGCAGACACTGCTCACGCAAGGTTCGCGCGGGCCGAAACGCGATCGTCAGCAATCGAGATCTCATTGACAAAGGAATAGCATATATAGCCGAGCGGCCAGAGATTCGGGACGTACTGTTAAGTGGAGGTGATCCGCTGATGATGGGCGACAATAAGATAGAGTACGCCTTGTCAAGGCTCAGGCATCTTCCGCACGTTCAGATAATTCGAATCGGCACTCGAACGCCTGTAACGATGCCACAGCGTATCACGCCCGAGTTCTGTCAGATGATCAAAAAGTACCATCCAATATGGATTAATACTCACTTTAATCACCCCAATGAGGTCACGCCTGAAGCGAAACTCGCTATCGAACGGTTGCTTGAAGCGGGAGTTCCGGTGGGCAACCAATCGGTACTCTTGAAAGGCATCAACGACTCGGTCGAGGTGATGAAAGAGTTGGTCCACAAACTCCTTATGGCGCGTGTGCGACCATACTATTTGTACCATGCGGACTTGGTCCGGGGCGCGGAGCACTTCAGAACTTCAATCAATACCGGGTTGCACATTATTGAGAGTTTGCGTGGGCACACCACCGGTTTTGCCGTGCCGCAATATGTAATCTGCACGCCGCTTGGCAAAACGCCACTCAATCCCAACTACCTGATAGGATCTGGACCTGGGTATATCACACTTCGCAACTACGAGTGGAGAACTTGGAAAGATCCTGACAGACTCGACTAATGTAAAAGCTCACCGTTGCTCGCCAGAGCCCGCCGCGTGTAGGAAGTGATCGACGGACCGTTCTGCGCCGACCTCGCCGCGTGCAGGGCCCGAGCCTCTTTCGACTGATGCTGGTCGAGGTCACTGCGCTCGAGTCGCTTGGTCTCTTTTGCGTATGATATCTCGATTCCAAAATTCGAGCCGGTATTGGCATCAGCCGTCGGTGAATGAGAACGTGCTGACGCAGATTGCAAACGCCGGCGCAGCGTGGCTAGGCCCGAATACGGTTGGGCCATTAGAGCCGAACAAAGACTTCTGAAAGGCAGGCACGGAGAATGAAAGTTGTTGTTATGGGAGCTGGCGTCATTGGAAGCACGACTGCCTACATGCTGACAAAGGCTGGCCTTGACGTCATCGTGATTGATCGTCGGGACCGCCCCGGCATGGAAACCAGTTTCGCGAACGGCGGTCTGATGAACCCAAGCGACTCTAGTCCTTGGAACTCCCCCGGCACGATGAAAAATCTCGGGAATATGCTCTTCGACGCCAATTCGCCGCTGAAGATCCAACCGAGCGCTGTCTCTTCGATGATCGGTTGGGGTCTCAAGTTCTTCGCCAATTCTACGGCCCGTATGCACAAGGCGAACATGATCGCCAACATCCGGCTAGCGCGGCTCAGCCTTGAGACCCTGCGTGCTATCCGCGCAGAAGAGGGGCTCACTTACGACCAGACCGTCCGCGGAACGATGCGAATGTTTCCTCCTCAGGGTCGGATGTCCGAGTTTCTCCAGATGTGCCGGGAGATGGAAGAATGGGGCGTGGTCTTCGAGAAGCTCGACAAGGCTCAGATCCTAGAAAAGGAACCCTGCGTCGCGCCGGTCATCGACCGCTACGCCGGCGCTGTTCTGTTCCCTGATGATGAAAGCGGTGATGCTCACAAGTTCACAAACGAGATCGCGCGAGTGGCACAGGCGTATGGCGCAAAGTTCTTGATGGACACCGAAGTCCTCGATATCAAGCGGGGAAGCACGACGAAAATTTCACATATTCATACGACCAAGGGAGAGATCCAGGCGGACGTCTTCGTTCTGTCGCTTGGTAGCTACAGCCCAAAATTCTCGAGCAGGCTCGGCATCCATCTGCCGATCATTCCAGTAAAGGGTTATTCGATCACCGTTCCCTTAAACGGCTGGCAAGGAGGGCCGACACGTCCGATCATGGACGACGGCCTCCATGCGATGATCACGCCTATGGGTGATCGCCTGCGGCTGGGCGGTCGCGCCGAGTTCGCCGGCTACGATAACGCGGTTGACATCAAAGAAGGGCTGCGTGTCCTTGATGATGGCTTTAGAATGCTGCCGGAGCTCAAGGACCACGTGAATGCCGACTCCGTTCTAAACTGGAGCGGCCTGCGCCCGATGACGCCGGGCGGTCCGCCTGTGATCGGCCCGACCCGCTACAGCAATCTGTTCCTGAACACCGGCCATGGGCCGCTCGGCTGGACGATGGCCTGCGGGTCGGCCCGCATAACTACAGATTACATCACTGAGGGCCAGCTGACGATCGAAGCGGTCGAACCGGAAGACTATGCGCTCTGAACGCGCAGCATCTCAGGCGCGAATACGGGGCCCGAACTGCTGCCCTTCAGCGGCTCGTCGGCAACCAGGCTCCGGAACTGGAGTTACTAAAGGGAGCTCTGAAAAGCGCAGCGCCAGCGTGAAGGCCCCAACATCTCCAGCGCGGAAGATGCCGACTGATGGCATCGCTCACGACCTACTATGACCGGCCGTATAAGCGGGTCGATGGCACCTGCACTCGGGGCGATGTTCGCGACCTGCGATGCATCCGAGTTCTACGGCTATTGCGCGTCGGCGGTTAGCAAGGCATCGACGTGAACCCCAACTGGTGAAGCAGATCATACCGGCCGGTCCGGACCAGCTCTGGGCTTGCGGCATGCCTATGTCGCGCTGCCGACCTGCTTCGTCTACGTCGCCGTCCCTCGATGCTTGGTCGCTCTTGATTGTCGGCTGCGCGCCTGACGGTCGCCGCGTTGAGAGCTGCCACCAATCGGAGAAGACCACCTCCAAACCCAATTCCCCATTTCCTGGTCGCGGCTCGCAATGTGCTGCAGGGATCTACCGGCTGTTCTTGCCGAAGGTCTGATCGGATCGATAGGCCGCAGAGGCAATCCCTACAACAACGTAAGACCGTATGTCCACTTCTGCCGGTGAGGTGGCTCGCCCTACACTGCGCGTCCGAGGGTTGCTCGGGCGGGCCGAGCCGATCCTCATCACAGGAGGACGAGCCGTGTCAGATTATAGGGAAGCATTTGTCGGAATCGATGTCGCAAAGCTTAGGAACGCCATCGCGATTGCGGATGCTGGCCGGGAGGGAGAAGTTCGCTTCATCGGCGAGGTCGACGCCTCGGATGAGAGCATGCGCCGAGTTATCCAGCGGATCGCCAACAGATTCGATCGAGTCCATTTCTGCTACGAGCCCTGCCCGACCGGCTATGGTCTCTATCGGCTGATCCGTTCGCTGGGTCACGAATGCACCGTAGTCGCTCCGTCGCTGATTCCGAGGAAGCCCAGCGATCGCGTGAAGACAAACCGCCGGGATGCCCTCGGATTGGCTAGGTTGCTGCGCGCTGGCGAACTGACGGCGGTATGGGTTCCCGATGAAGGCCACGAAGCCATGCGGGATCTCGTCCGCGCCCGGGCGGCCGCAGTTGAGACACTTTGGGTCCATCGCCAGCAGGTGAGCGCCTTCATGCTCAAGCACGGCCGTAGCTATCCGCGAAAGAAGGGCTGGACGATGCGCTATCTCTGCTGGCTGCAGGCGCAGCAGGTCGATCATCCCGCACATCAGATTGCGCTCCAGGAGATGGTCGAGGCGGTTCGCTTCTCGAAAGAGCGGGCCGAGCGGCTTGAGCGTGTGATCGAGGAGTTCGTTCCAGCCTGGTCGCTGGCGCCGATCGTGCGGGCGCTGCAGGCATTACGTGGTGTGGATCTGATCGTTGCCGTGACGTTTGCTACCGAGATTGGCGACGTGCGCCGTTTCGAAAGCCCGCGCCAGCTCATGGGCTATGTTGGCCTTGTTCCTGGTGAGCGGTCGACCGGAGAGACCGTCAGACGGGGCGGTGTCACCAAGGCAGGGAATGGCCGCGTTCGTCATATGCTGGTCGAGAGCGCATGGACCTATAGGCATGCGCCGAAAGTCGGCGCGAAGAAGCTGTATCGACTGGAGCAGGCGCCGCCAGGGGTGAGAGAGATCGCCTGGAAGGCGCAGGCCCGACTGACGGCCCGCTATCGAATGTTGAGCGGACGAGGCAAGAAGACGACGGTGGTCTGCACGGCGATAGCCCGCGAACTGGTGGGCTTCATGTGGGCTGTTGCCAGGGAGGCGCACGCAACCTGATCTAGTCGCTGCACGCGACACACATCCATCGCTCATGGGCGGGGGCGGGACCACGGCAGGGGAATGCCCGTCAGACGCTTTGTGGCCGGCAAATCGACCGACCGACGCCCGCAGTAAGATAGGAACAGCCCCGGACGCACAATCGGGAATGCGGTAACCAATCCGCGCATCAGAGCTTGATCACCGACGTCCTTCAGTTCCGCCTCCACCCATGCGCGATCATCAGAATGAACAGCCGACCTCTCGATCGGCCGGACCCCTACGTTCCAAACCTTGACAGCGGACATCAGAGCGCTGTTCCGGTGCCACCTTTCGCGCGGGGTCGTGAGGAACGATGTTCGGAGCCTTTGAGGGCTTCGATTGACGATTTCAGAGCTTACGCTTAAATCCAGCGATCACGAGCCCGCGCGAAAGGTGGCACCGGAACAGCGCTCTGATGTCCGCTGTCAAGGTTTGGAA
>NZ_RZOL01000276.1:0-8035 GCF_004022985.1 Mesorhizobium sp. M7A.F.Ca.ET.027.02.1.1
GATCACGATCGAGCCGAACTCGGCGTCGAAATCAGACAGCGGCCGGGACTTGACCAGGGATTCCGCGGCGGCGAGCGCCGCATCGCTTTCCGGCCTCGGCGCTCCGGATGACCAGATCGTTGTGCCGACGCCGCTGCCGGCCAAGAGGCGTGCCACGACATAGCCATCGCCGCCATTGTTGCCGGGCCCGCAGAGCACATGGATGTGCTTTGCCGAGGGATAGCGCTTGAGCACCTCGGCCGCGACCGCTTCGCCCGCGCGCCGCATCAGGCTGATTCCATTGGCCGGACCGGCCGCGATCGTCAGCCGATCAGCCTCGCTCATTTCGGCCGGGGAAAGAAGTTCGTTGCTCATGGATTGCCGATCCGCATGCTATCGCGCATTGTCCAATTTCGATCCTAAGCAAACAAGGGGGAGTTGCCGAGATCTGCAGCCATAACGTCGGCACGAAGGCATCGCGGGCAGAGAATTGCCTGCGGGATAGGCGATATGCCTGATTTTTGTGCGGACGCGGGTGCTGGCGCTGTGTAGGCTCTGGCAGCCCATGCCGCTTCCGGTGCAGCGAATGACGCGAATTTGCATCCCGGTGCGTCGCGGCTTTGAAATCTTATAAGACCGCTTCGAATCCGCTGAATTGGCACAGTTCGTGCTTGATGGAGGCGCAAGCGGGGGGTCACAACCCGTTTTTTTGGCAGTGGAGGCCACTTTTTACATGAAAAAGATCGAAGCGATCATCAAGCCATTCAAGCTGGACGAAGTGAAGGAAGCGCTTCAGGAGGCCGGGCTGCAAGGCATAACCGTCACCGAGGCAAAAGGCTTCGGTCGTCAGAAGGGCCATACCGAACTCTACCGCGGCGCCGAATATGTCGTCGATTTCCTGCCCAAGGTAAAGATCGAAGTCGTGCTTGGCGACGACGCGGTCGAAGGCGCCATCGAGGCCATCCGCAAGGCGGCCCAGACGGGCCGCATCGGCGACGGCAAGATCTTCGTCTCCAATATCGAGGAAGTCGTGCGGATACGCACCGGCGAAACGGGCATGGATGCGGTCTGACCCGACCGCCCCATCCTCCTGAAAACGTCATCAACAAAAAAAGTCATCACACAGGGATACATGACATGACGACAGCCAAAGACATCATGAAGCAGATCAAGGACAACGACGTGAAATTCGTCGACCTGCGCTTCACAGACCCGAAGGGCAAGCTGCAACACGTGACGATGGATGTCATCGAGGTCGAGGAAGACATGTTCGCCGATGGCGTGATGTTCGACGGCTCGTCGATTGCCGGCTGGAAGGCCATCAACGAGTCCGACATGGTGCTGATGCCCGACCCGGAAACGGTTCACATGGATCCGTTCTTCGCCCAGTCGACCATGGTCATCCTGTGCGACATCCTCGATCCGGTTTCGGGTGAATCCTACAACCGCGATCCGCGCGGCACGGCCAAGAAGGCCGAGGCTTACATGAAGGCCGAAGGCATCGGCGACACCATCTATGTCGGCCCGGAAGCCGAATTTTTCGTCTTCGACGACGTGAAGTACAAGGCCGATCCCTACAACACCGGTTTCAAGCTCGACTCCACGGAACTGCCGTCGAACGACGACACCGACTACGAGACCGGCAATCTCGGCCACCGTCCGCGCGTCAAGGGCGGCTACTTCCCGGTGCCGCCGATCGACAGCGCGCAGGACATGCGCTCGGAAATGCTGACCGTGCTCGCCGAGATGGGCGTGCGGGTCGAAAAGCACCACCATGAGGTGGCGGCGGCCCAGCACGAACTCGGCATCAAGTTCGACGCACTGGTACGCAACGCCGACAAGATGCTGATCTACAAATATGTCGTGCACCAGGTCGCCAATGCCTACGGCAAGACGGCGACCTTCATGCCGAAGCCGATCTTCGGCGACAACGGCTCGGGCATGCACGTCCACATGTCGATCTGGAAAAACGGCAAGCCGACCTTCGCCGGCAATGAATATGCCGGTCTGTCGGAAAGCTGCCTGTTTTTCATCGGCGGCGTCATCAAGCATGCCAAGGCGATCAACGCCTTCACCAACCCGCTGACCAATTCCTACAAGCGCCTGGTGCCGGGTTACGAAGCGCCGGTTCTGCTCGCCTATTCGGCGCGCAACCGCTCGGCGTCGTGCCGTATCCCGTTCGGCTCGTCGCCGAAGGCCAAGCGCGTCGAGGTCCGCTTCCCCGATCCGGGCGCGAACCCCTACCTCGCCTTCTCCGCGCTGCTGATGGCCGGCCTCGACGGTATCAAGAACAAGATCCATCCCGGCCAGCCGATGGACAAGGATCTCTACGACCTGCCGCCGAAGGAACTGAAGAAGATCCCGACCGTTTGCGGCTCGCTGCGCGAAGCCCTGCAGAGCCTCGACAAGGACCGTGGCTTCCTGAAGGCTGGCGGCGTCTTCGACGACGACCAGATCGACAGCTACATCGAACTGAAGATGGCCGAAGTGATGCGCTTCGAAATGACCCCGCATCCGGTCGAATACGATATGTATTACTCTGTCTGAGGCTTCAATCTCAGACTAAGATACGCCATAATAACCAAGCCCTTGAAAGACTTCCCTCTTTCAAGGGCTTTTTGCTGCGCTCCAATAGGAATTGCCAGCCGAGCGGCATGTCTCGCCTGCGCGGCAGCCACGCATGGACAGCCATATTGGTCTTTCGTCTTCGACGATCATACGATGCCTGGATTCTGGACCCACGGTCCATCGGAGCGGCCGGCCTGAGCGCGTCGGTCCGGTGACTTCAATCACTACTCGGCGATGTCCGGTGAAGGTCAAGGCGGCCGGTCGGTCGCCAACGTTGGAGCCAGGAGCGAGCGGAGCACTGTCTCAGGCTACAGTGACCGCTCGTCCGGCGCCCACGCCAATGCCGCCGTTCAGAAAACCCCGCCCGTCCGAACAGCATTGCGTGACGTAACCCCAAGGCCTGCGAATACGCATGCCGTAGCGTGATCTGTCAACGCTGCAAGCCGGGCCGCGAATGACCGATTCTGCTGTATGAACAGATGCTTATGGAAGGTCCATTGCCCCAGATAAGGGCTGGAAAAGGCGCTTTTCCGGGCTTTATAGGGAGCGATCGCCGGAGGCTCACATGGCTGCGGCCAGAACTTCCGGGCGATTTGCGACCGCGTGAATTCCCTGACTTTTTCTGGGTATGTTTTACCAGGAATGCCGTCAGCCGGGTAACGGCCAAAAAAGAACCCGGCGCGAAACGCCGGGGTCATCTTGTCATGCAGTCCGAAACGCTTACGCGGCGGCCGAAACCTGAGCGCTTGCCGGAACCGAGGCGATCGTCTTCAGGATCTGCGAGGCGATCTGGTAAGGGTCGCCCTGCGAGTTCGGACGGCGGTCTTCCAGATAACCCTTGTAGTCGCTCTTGATGAAGGAATGCGGCACGCGGATCGAGGCGCCACGGTCGGCAATGCCATAGCTGAACCGGTTCCACGGCGCGGTCTCGTGCTTGCCGGTCAAACGCTTGTCGTTGTCCGGGCCGTAGACGGCGATGTGATCCATCAGGTTCTTGTCGAAGGCCGCCATCAGCGCTTCGAAATAGGCCTTGCCGCCGACTTCGCGCATATAGGCGGTCGAGAAGTTGGCGTGCATGCCAGAGCCGTTCCAGTCGGTGTCGCCGAGCGGCTTGCAGTGGTATTCGATGTCGATGCCGTACTTCTCGGTCAGGCGCTGCATGAGGTAGCGGGCCATCCACATCTGGTCGGCGGCTTTCTTGGAGCCCTTGCCGAAAATCTGGAATTCCCACTGGCCCTTGGCAACTTCGGCGTTGATGCCCTCGTGGTTGATGCCGGCGGCGAGGCAGAGGTCGAGATGCTCCTCGACGATCTGGCGCGCGACGGAGCCGACATTGGAATAGCCGACGCCGGTGTAGTACGGACCCTGGGGTGCGGGATAGCCGCTCTCGGGGAAGCCGAGCGGCCGGCCGTCCTTGTAGAAGAAATATTCCTGCTCGAAGCCGAACCAGGCGCCCTCGTCATCGAGGATGGTGGCGCGCTTGTTGGAGGCATGCGGCGTGACGCCATCGGGCATCATGACTTCGCACATGACCAGCACGCCGTTGGTGCGGGCGGGATCCGGATAGACGGCAACCGGCTTCAGCACGCAATCAGAGCTGTGCCCTTCGGCCTGCTGGGTCGAGGAACCATCGAAGCCCCACAGCGGCAACTGCTCGAGATCAGGGAATTCGGCGAATTCCTTGATCTGCGTCTTGCCGCGAAGGTTGGGGACCGGGGTATATCCATCGAGCCAGATATACTCGAGCTTGTATTTCGTCATTCTAGCCTCTCGTTGCTTGATCACCGAACACTGAACGGCGTCGACATGCGTCTGCCGTCAGCAGCCGGCCTGCCGCATTCTTAAAATGCAATTCGTGTGCCATTCTTGGTGTGAAGGGTGCGGCAAAATTGACCCGGTACCCACTCGAAATCGGTGATCCGCCTAAGCGATGCGTTCCGATCAATCTCAGTCGTTCTTTGCACAAATAGTATGCAATTGCTGATCTTTTCATAGGCATATTGCCTAACTTGATTGCAGACCTTATCTTCGGATCAAGTTGAATCGAAAAGGTTCGGCAGAAGAAAGGAACCCGGCAATGGAAATCATTTCCACACGACCGTCGGCCAAGATTTTGATGTTCCCGGCGGCAGCGCGCGCCACTGCCTCAAATTTGAGCGGCAAGGCTAAATTTGCGGCAGAGCTTGCCTCGCTGCGTGGTGCCCGCGCAGACTTCGGCGACGGCTGGTACCATGAGGCAGCCATCGAGGATGAGACCCGGGGCCGCAAGAGCTGACACAAAGGGCAGCAGCCCTCGCCAACGAATTGACCTGAAAAGAGAAAGCCCGGCGCGATTGCTCGCGCCGGGCTTTCTTTTGAACACCGGGCCTGGCTACTCCTTGGCGTGCAGGTCGGTGCCGAGCGTATCCTTGACGAAGATCATGCCGATGACCAGCGTTATCGCCGCGATCACCACCGGATACCAAAGGCCATAGTAGATGTCGCCCTTGTAGGCGCTGAGCGCGAACACGGTTGCCGGCAGCAGGCCGCCGAACCAGCCATTGCCGATGTGATAGGGCAACGACATGCCGGTGTAGCGAATGCGGGTCGGGAACATCTCGACCAGGATCGCCGCGATCGGCCCATAGACCATGGTCACGAACAGCACCAGGATGAACAGGATGCCGATCGTCATTGGCCAGTTCACTGCTGCAGGATCGGCGAACATCGCGAACGCGCCACCACCCGGAATGTTGTAGACGGTGACTTCGGGTGCGCCCGCCGCCTCGTCGGTGGTCAGCAGCTTGTCCTTGACTGCCTGGTCGATCGGCACCGTCGCCTTCTCACCGGCACGGATGGCAGCGGCGTCCAGCTTCAGTTCCGGGTTGGCGGCAACAAACGCATCGAGCTTCTGGTCCGCAACCTTGGCTGCCGCGCGCTTCAGTGGATAGCCGCCGTCCTGCAGCGACATGTTGACGGCCTTGATGAAGGCGGCTTCCTTGGTCTTGGCCTGATCGCCGGCGGCGATGGCGTCATAGGACTCGACCGTCTCGTTGCCGATCTTGACAGATGCGGGTGTGCCGGCGGCGGCCGTCGACACGACGTCATAGGGAACCGAGTTCTTGGTCAGGAACGAGGTCGCGATATCGCAGGATGTCGTGAACTTCGCGGTACCCACCGGATTGAACTGGAACTTGCAATCTCCAGGTGCCGCCGTCACCGTCGCCCGCGTGTTCTGCTGGGCTGTGGCAAGCGCCGGATTGGCAGCCCAGGTCAGTGCCTTGAACAGCGGGAAGGTGCATACAATCGCTAAGGCAAGGCCCGCCATGATGATCGGCTTGCGGCCGATCTTGTCGGAGAGCCAGCCGAAGACGACGAAGAAGATCGAGCCGACCGCCAGGGCGATCGCGATCATGATGTTGACCGACTGCGCGTCGACCTTGAGCACGTTGGTCAGGAAGAACAGCGCGTAAAACTGGCCATTGTACCAGACCACGGCCTGACCGGCGGTGAGGCCGAGCAGCGCCAGCAGTGCGATCTTGGCGTTCTTCCATTGGCCGAAGGCTTCCGTCAGCGGCGCCTTGGAGCCCTTGCCCTCATCCTTCATGCGCTGGAAGGTCGGAGATTCGGAAAGCGAAAGCCGAATCCAGATCGAGATGCCGAGCAGCAGGAAAGACACGATGAACGGAATACGCCAACCCCAGGCAGCATAGTTTTCCTTACTCAATGAAGCCTGTACGATCAGGATCA
Organism: Mesorhizobium sp. M7A.F.Ca.ET.027.02.1.1; assembly: GCF_004022985.1. Classification (NCBI taxonomy): domain Bacteria; kingdom Pseudomonadati; phylum Pseudomonadota; class Alphaproteobacteria; order Hyphomicrobiales; family Phyllobacteriaceae; genus Mesorhizobium; species Mesorhizobium sp. M7A.F.Ca.ET.027.02.1.1. The sequence goes on from NZ_RZOL01000276.1 coordinate 6,277, forward strand.
CAACCAGCGACAGGAACAGGCCGAGCGTCGCCGTGGTCTGGATCCACGAGGTGTAGTAGCCGCGCCGGTTGTCCGGCGCATGTTCGGCGACGTAAGTGGCCGCGCCGCCATATTCGCCACCCAGTGCCAGGCCCTGCAGCATGCGCAGGATGATCAGGATCACCGGAGCTGCGATGCCCAAGGTCGCATAGCCAGGCAGCAAGCCGACCAGGAAGGTCGACAGGCCCATGATCGTCATGGTGACGAGGAAGGTATATTTACGGCCGACAAGATCGCCGATGCGGCCGAACAGCAATGCGCCGAACGGGCGCACCAGGAAGCCTGCGGCGAAAGCCAGCAGCGCGAAGATATTGCGGGTCGCTTCCGGGATGGCTGGACTGAAAAAGGTCGAACCAATGAACACTGCCAGCGAGCCGTAGAGATAGAAATCATACCATTCGAAAACGGTGCCGAGCGAGGAAGCGAAGATGACTTTCTTCTCCTCCCGCGTCATGCCGCGGCTTGCTCCGCCGGCGGTCGATGTTATTGCCATTTCGTTATCCTCCCGTGAGACCCGTTCTCGATGCTGCGCGACACCGTCCGCGCTCTCCTCCGAGCACGGACTCAACGACAGCCATTCGAGAAAAATGACAGAAAGCGCCCGCCAAAGGCAGCGCGTCTTTGGGATTATGACTTTGGTATTAGGTGCACTGCGGGATGAAACCGGGCGAGCTGGGAAAACCCCTTAGCCCTTGAGCGCTTGCAGCAGGCCGACAGCAGCCATCATGTCGTGCTTGCGAGCCGAGCGGCGGGCTACGGCCTCCGCATCCTGCCCCCAATGCTCGATCTGCCAGTCCTCGTCGACATGGGCAGCGGCCCAGGCAGAATCGGCATCGAGTTCACCGAAATCGACAGCCAGCGCCAGCAGCGCCGAACCTGTGAGCGACGTCATCACATGGATGGCGGCGAGCCGCAGCGGCTCCGTTCGCTGGGCAAGATGGCTGCCCAGCACCGCGATGGTCTCACGCGGCTGCTCGACATGGATGATGCCCTCGGCCAGATTGAAGCGGGCTCCGAGTGCCCTCGCCCAGTCGATCACCGGATCCCAATGCTGGTTTTGCCGCTCCACCAGCCCTTGCGGCGCGTCGGCGCGGTAACAGAGCAGATCGGACGAGGCAAAGCGCAGAATGTCCTCCAGCACCGCCTGCGGGTCGCTGGCGACGCCGTCGATGGCGGTGTTGACGAGGCGCATCACCGGCATCGTCACCGGATTGATGGTCTCGCTTTGGGCGGCGAACTCGTCGGCGACGAGCGCGGCTGCCGCTTCGGTAGGCACCGCCAGCAGCGCCTTGCCGGGCGTGCGCACCGGCTTGCCGTCGAGATACACGGCAAACCCCTCCTCCACCGGCGCGACCGAGACGGTCTTGTAGAAGCGTTTCGGCAGAGGCGTCTTCATCTGGATCTGGGCGCGGCGCACAGGATCCGGGTCGGAAAGATATTTGCCGGCTTCAAGGTCGTTCAGGATATCACGCATAGAAGGTCTCTCTTACACCGGCGTCAGCTTGCGCACCGGCCGGTTGACGATGATCAGGCCGGCGGCAATCAGGCCAAGTGCCAGGAAAATGCGCATGGTCAGCGGCTCATTCAAGAACATGGCGCCGCACAGCACGCCGAAAACCGGCGACAGGAAAGTGAAACTGGACAGGCCTGACGCCGGATAGCGCCGCAACAGCCAGAACCACAGCACATAGGTGAAGGCGACGATGTAGACAGCCTGGAA